>WQTB01000008.1 GCA_009786495.1 Treponema sp. | reverse complement strand
TCGGAGAATAACGGAATGTGCCGGATTCAGGTCAGCGTTGAAGATACCGGAATTGGAATTTCTGATAACCAGAAAGAGCGGCTGTTTAATTCATTCGAGCAGGCGGACGCGCGCACGTCGCGCAAGTTCGGCGGCACAGGTCTTGGCCTTCCGATATCAAAGCGCATTGTGGAACTTATGGACGGAAAAATATGGGTTGAATCAGAGCCGGGAAAAGGCTCCAAATTTATTTTTAACGTGCTGCTTAAACGCGGCGATGAAAACGATATTAAAAATTCTGACAGCGATCAAAAAAATATGATTAACACAGCCATCGACGCTTTAAAGGGAAAAACCATAATTCTTGCAGAAGATATCGAGATTAACCGCGAGATAGTCATAACGCTGCTTGAACCGATGGCGCTTAACATTGTCTGCGCGGAGAACGGCAAGGCGGCGCTTGAACTGTATAAAAATTCTCCCGGTAAATACGATTTAATCTTCATGGATATTCAAATGCCTGTAATGGACGGATACGAAGCGACCCGCGCGATAAGAGCTTTTGAAAAAGGCACAGAAAACATATCAAACGAAAAAAACGCTTCTGATAACGCCGGGGATTCGCGGAAGCAAATACCAATAATAGCGATGACAGCTAACGTCTTCCGCGAAGATGTGGAAAAATGCCTTGAAGAAGGCATGAANGGCCACATCAGAAANCCAATNGATTTAAACGAGATGATAAATATTCTGATAAAGCATATAGGACACTAATTAATTGCCAAGATCATCCTTTACTTTTACGCTGACATTTTCGTCATAGCAGGAAAAGCAGCTGTTTATCACGGCCTTGTCAGGCGTTTTTGTTACTGCGCTTACAAGCGGAACGATAATTAACCCCGCGAGCATGCAGAACGCTCCGGCGTTAATCGGCGACTGCAGAAGTGCAGGGAACGAGCTTCTGAAAAAAATGTTTAAAATCATGACTGAAGTGCTGAAAATAAAACAGCACCAGACCGACGCCTTGCTTGCGCGTTTCCAGTAAAGCCCGTAAAGGAACGGCGCGAGGAACGAGCCTGCGAGCGCGCCCCATGAAATGCCCATTAACTGCGCGATAAAAGTAAGCCCGCGCTGATACTGGAATATCGCAAGGACTGATGAAACCGCGATAAACACAATAATGAGCGATCTGATAATTACAAGCTGTTTTTTTTCGTTCATGTTTTTTATGATATTACCTTTTAAAAAGTCGAGCGTTAAAGTGGACGCGGACGCCATTACAAGTGAAGACAATGTTGATATCGACGCGGCGAAAACAAGGACGATAATCAATCCCATCATTGCGTCGCTGTTAAAACCTGAAAGAATGCCTGGTATGATTGAGTCATAGCCGTATCTTGCGACGTCAGCCGGAGACGCGAAAATGCGGCCGAAACTGCCAAGGAAATAACAGCCGCCCGCAACGAGTATCGCGAAAATTGTAGAAACGATCGCGCCTTTGGTAATCATCTTTTCGCTTTTAATGGAATAAAAACGGGCGACCATCTGCGGAAGCCCCCATGTTCCAAGCGATGTTAATATCAACACACCCAAAAGTGATACCGGGTCAGGGCCGAGAAATGACGTAAACGCGCCGGGAGCCGCGGCAAGGCCTTTTGCGCCCGCATCAGGCGGGATCGCCGCAAGTTCCTGAACTGCGGTTGTGTATCCGCCCTTGCTGCCAAGAGCGACAGCGATTACCGTAATGATTCCGATCACTGTGATTGTTCCCTGAATAAAATCATTAACCGCGGTCGCGAAGTATCCGCCGACAACAACGAAAATGGCGGTAAGGAGCCCCATCGCTATAATGCAGTATTCAAACGGTACGTCAAACGCAATCGCGAAAAGCCGCGAAAGTCCGTTGTAAAGCGATGCGGTATACGGAATTAAAAATATAAAAACGATAAAAGACGCGCCGATTTTAAGCGCGTTTGACACATAACGCGAACCGAAGAATTCCGGCATTGTCGCGCTTTTTAAATGATTGGTCATGACGCGCGTGCGCCTTCCCAGAATGAACCATGCCATTAACGATCCGATAAACGCGTTGCCAAGGCCGATCCACACAGCGGCGCTTCCGAACCGCCAGCCGAATTGTCCTGCGTACCCGACAAAGACAACCGCGGAAAAATAAGTCGCGCCGTAGGAAAACGCGGAAAGCCAGGGGCCTACATTGCGTCCGCCAAGCACAAAGTCATTTACATTCAATGCTCTTTTGCGGAAATAAATCCCGATAAAGACTGTTACGGCAAAAAATAATAATAGCAGGAAAATTTTAATAAACATGGGAACCCTCGCAGGCGGTTGATTCTCTGAAAAAATCCGGGAACATTTCCGATCACGGCTTTTTCAAAGTGACTTTAAATTAACCAGAAATAGCATTTTTGTCAAGAATATGATAAATCATTATTTTTACATTTGTATTTATCCTGATATCAATTTGAATTAATGATATATTGTAAACTAGATGATTAATTTTGCGCGTAAACTTAACGGCGGAAAAAAGGAGAATTAAATTAATAAACTTAAAATTAAAATGATTGCGTGCGATCTTGACGGAACGCTTTTAAGATCGGATAACAGCATATCGGATTTTACAAAAGACATTCTTTCGCGGTGCAGGCGGAAAGGGATAAAAGTTGTTTACGCGACAGGAAGAGGAGGCAGTTCCGAAATAAGGGCTCCTTCTTTTATGTTTGACGGAAGAATTAACATGAACGGCGCCATAGGAAAAATCGGCGATGAAATTATTTACAGCAAAACAATTCCGTGGCAGTCCGCGCGGCCTTTATTGACTGCCTGCGATAAATACGGCCTAAAAACCGCGTCAGAATTGTGCGGCATTCACTATTCAAATTTCAATGTCGCGCAGGAATGGTCTATCATAACAAGCTACAAAATTGTTGATTTTTCTAAACACGAAATTGACGCGGAAAAATTGTATATGCTTGTAAAAAAACCGGAAGATGCCGCCTTCATAGAAAAATATTTGAATAATGATTTATATTTAACCGTAAGCAGGGACGGGATGGCGCAGGTTATGCACAAGGACGCGTCAAAATCAAAAGCGCTTGACGCTCTTGCGAAATTCTGGAATATCGGCAGCAGTGAAACAGCGGCATTCGGAGATGATTTAAATGATATCGACATGATAAGATACGCGGGCGCGGGAGTCGCGATGGAAAACGCGGTCAGCGAAGTAAAAGCCGCCGCGGACTTTGAATGTAAAAATAATAACGAAGACGGAATCGCCAAATGGTTATGCGAAAATATTTTATAACGCGCCAGCGTTTATTTTAAAATCAGGCAAGCCTTTTTGTTACGATGTGATTGTAAAGTATGTTGACTGTTCTTGCGAAAAGACCGGCTCGGCATAATTACGCGAAGTTTTTAGCACAGTTTTTCCATGAAAAAATTAGCGATAATGTCCCATAACGGCCTTTGGAAAAATTGCTTGTCCGCGTGTCCTGCGCCTTCAAGTGTTATAAAACGCGCGTCAACATTTTTCTTTTTAAGCGCTTCGTAAAACATCACTCCCTGATTAATGGGAACAGTTGTGTCTTCATTCCCGTGCAGGATTAAAAAGGGCGGAGCTTTTTCCGTAATGTATGAAATCGGGTTCGTGCTGCTGACATATTTTTCATCATTTATGTCGCCTGCAAAAAAAGGAATCTTTAATCCGCTTGCTCTTGACATTCCCGCAAGGTCGCAGGGCATATACCACGGGCAGGCTGCCTGTACCGCGCTTGATTTGTCAAGATGATCCCCTTTTTCCAGTTCTTTTCCTGATGTAAGAGCGATCATCGCTGTAAGATATCCGCCTGCGGACTCGCCTGCGACGCCGAATTTCTGCGCGTCAATCGAGTAACGCTGAGCGCGCGCGCGCAAAAAGCGGATAGCGGCTTTTATGTCGATTAACGCTCCGGGGAACGGCGCTTCATGACCCAGCCTGTAGTCTACGCTTGCGACGGCGAATCCGCGGCGGGCAAGATCTGTTAAATACGCAAGGTGCGCGCCCCTGTCCATCTGCATCCATCCGCCGCCGCATATCCAGACAATGCACGGATACTTTTTCTGATCTGTCTGCGGATAGACAATGTCCAGTTTAAGGTTTCGCGTAACATGGCCGAACCACGCGTCAGCCTGCGCGTATGTTACGCCTTCGTCAAGATAGTAAACAGGATCAGTTATATTAAATCTGACAGTTTCCGTTGAATCGTTTAATCCCATTTTTTTCTCCTTGTTATAACAGTTTGTCCAGCTCTTCAACAAGACTTCCGAATGCGTCGCATGCCGCGTTTACGGGATCGGGAGAACTCATGTCAACGCCCGCGGTTTTCAGCGCGTCAATCGGGAAGCGCGAGCCGCCTGATTTTAAGAATGTGAAATAATCGTTTCTTTCCTTTTCGCCGCCTTCAAGTACGCGCTTTGCGAGCGCGAGCGCGGCTGATACTCCTGTTGAATATTTGTAGACATAGAACGCGCGGTAAAAATGCGGAATTCTGAGTCCTTCAAGATCGCTTAAATCTTCAAAAACAAGTTCAGGTCCGAAATATTTTACGAGCAGTTTGCGGTATTCGGCGCGAAGAAGGTCGACTGTAAGCGGCGTTCCGCTTTCTTCAAGAGCGTGAGTAATTTTTTCGTACTCGGCGAACATCGTCTGGCGGTAAAGTGTGCCAAGAAGTTCGTCAGCGCGCTTATTTACAAGATAGAAACGCATTTCCTTATCTTCTGTGTTTTTTAGGATATGATGGAATAAAAGCTCTTCGTTAAATGTGCTGGCTACTTCCGCTTCAAAGATCGTGTAATTGTACTGCATAAAAGGATTGTTACGCGAAGAGTACCATGAATGCATCGAATGGCCGCCTTCGTGGGCAAGGGTAAAGACATCGCGTATTGAATCATTTTTGAAATTCATAAGGATGTAGGGATCGCCTGTAAAACTTCCCGCGGAAAACGCGCCTGATCTTTTGCCCTTGTTTTCGTAACGGTCGGCCCAGCGTCCAAGAAGCCCGCCCCTTAAAACGGAAACATACTCGTCACCTAACGGAGCGAGCGCGCTGCTTATAAGGTCTACGGCTTCGTTCCATGTTGTGGTCTTTTTAATATTCGCTACAAGCGGAGTATATACGTCGTAGTGGCGAAGTTCGTCAAGTTTTAAGGCGCGCTTTCTTAGCGAGTAATATTTATGAAGATACGAAAGTTTGCCGCTGACCGCCTGAATCAGATTGTCGTAAACTGATTCGTTTACATTGTCGGGATAAAGAGCCGCCTGCCGCGACGACGCGTAACCCCTTATGCGCGCTTTTATTACATCCTGTTTTACGGAACCTGAATACAAACTCGCGATTGTCGTTTTGTGCGCGTCGTAACAGCCGTACAATTTACTGTAAGCCTGCTTTCGAATTTCGCGGCTGCTGTTTTCAAGAAAAACCGTAAACGTTGACTGCGAAAGCGGCAGTTTTCCTTCGGGCGTGTCGATTACGCCGAAGTCAATATCGACATTCGTAAGAACGGAAAACGCGTCGCTTGCGGCATCGTCGTTCTCTGAAAAAAGCGAAATAATGCGTTCTTCCCTGTCGCTTAAAATATGCGGTCTGTATCTGATTATTCTCTGAAGATATACGCGGTAATCTTTGATCCTTTCATGGTTTAAAAAAACGTTCATGTCTTTTTCCGGGATCGCGAGTATCTCCGGTTTATCCCACGCCGCCGCCGCTTCGGCTTTCGCTTCCGCCATCGTGATCTTTCCTGACATCGTGCGTGACGCGCTGTCGCCCTGATCTTCTGACGTTCTTAGCATCGCGTAATAGCCAAGGCGTTCGCCCAGAATATAAAGATCGCACGCAAAATCAAGATAGTCCGCAAGGTTTTGCGCGGATTTTCCAAGCGTTCCCTTGAACGACGGAATTCTTTCTGCGGTTTTTTCAAATTCCAAAAGCCCCTTGTTCCATTCATCGGCGTTTTTAAAAAGTTTTGATAAATCCCATGTGTCGGAAACAGAAGCTTCGCTTCGCAGCGGAATTGTTTTTTCGTTAGTTGACATATTTTCCTTCCTTATTTTTTACTCAGCGCCGCGACTGCCGCGCCGAAAAGACTTGCCTGTTCAACCGGAGATATTACATACGGGCGCGGTTTATCCTTTATCAGCATTTGATGCAGATGCGATTCAAGCGCGCGCCGCATCCCTTTATAAATCATGTAAGTAGTGCCTTCTACCGCTATCCGCACGGGCGAATACGGCTCGTACGCGGGATTCATCCGCTCAACAGTGGCGGCGACTACAGCCGCCGAAAGCAGCGCGCCGCGTTCCGTTACAATTGAAGTAATGTACTGAAGCGCGGCAAGAGCGCCGCATTCTTTCGTGTCGAATAACGAACCTACCGGCCCCTGGGCTGTGAGCGGCGCGTGCGTAAACTCGTTTAAAAAACGCGTTTCAAGATGCGGCATCGCAAGAAGCTCGTCCGATTTTTTAAATTGTAAAACTTTATCTTTTACCGCCTGCTTTAAAATATGAAGGGTTAAGGGTCCAAGGTACGCGCCCGCGGCAGCTTTTTCAAGAAAATACCCGCCTGGATTTTTTGTCGTATTGTCATATTCAATATCAAGTCGGCCCCTGTTTTTTATGTTGAAATTTCCCGTTTCGCATACGACAATCTGCGGCGAAGACTGGGAATTAAATTTTATTTTTGGAATGCTGGTTTCGGGGTAGGCTGTGTTAAAACCGGTTCCAAGAATAAAACCGATAACAGGGCCTCCTTCCGCGCCGAAATCGTTTCTTGTGCGCGCCTTCTCGCCGTCAGGTGAAATTGTCGCGACGCCGGAAAGCAGGGTAGCGACGGTATCGTTTAACATCACAATAGGGCCTGAATATTTGCATCCTTTGCGCGCAAGCGCTTCGCGAAGGCCCTTGCCGATTGCTTTTCCGATAACGTCCGGCGCGTCAACTTCCTTGCTGAACGCAAGAAGAATTCCGTCGGCGTCCTGCGTGATTTCCATCGGATATGAAAATGTAAATCCTATTCCTTCAATTTTTGAATCCTTTAAAAGATCAAGAGCGGCATCCGCGATCACGCTGAAAAAATCATTCGCGCTTATCTGTCCCGATGTTCCCGGCATCGGCGTTTTTTTTGTTCCCTGCGCGACAGCTTCGCCGTTTTCATTAAAGTACACAAGGCTTGTTCTTAAATTGGTTCCGCCAGCGTCAAAGGCAAGGACTGTCTTGCCCGCGGGAATGTGCGTGACAGGCGAAATATATGAAGGAATCATCGCCAGGCTGGAAGTTTTATCTTCAAGGCCGCGCTGCATCTCCGTAAGAATTTCTTTTACAAGCGCGTCAGGATTAATGCTGTCGTAATGAAAACCGTAATACCGCGCAAATTCATTTATTTCCTGTGCGTCAAATTTATTCATTGTATTCTCCTTACTTATTTTAACATGAGAAAAAGATTATTACAAATGTGATTTTTAAAACACCGAAGATTTAATAACTATCCGCGAAAACCCTTTGTTCAAGATCAAATTGACAGGCTTTATCAGTCATTTCTACCGCGTGACCCGTCCTTAAATAGTAAAGCCAAATGCGGCATTGTTTTTTTAACGGAACGGCAAAAAGCGATGTGATTGCGCGGTGATAACAGGCCATTTGCGCCGTATGCTCGGTAGGTTTTTCTATAAGGTCTGTTTTAAAATCCACAATGTGGATTACGCCGTTTTCTTCAAAAAAAAGGTCTATAGTGCCGTTAATAAAAATTTCATTTCCTTTCCTGTTTTTAAGAAGGCTTCGAAACGCGTATTCGTTTTCACGTAATTCCGCTTTCTGCGCGATTTTGCCGAGCGGAGAGTCGACAAACCGGCGGGCTATTTCATTGCCGGCTTCAAGCAGCGCGGTGAATTCAACGGGGGATAAAAGGCCAGATACGCTTACAGGGATTAAAACTTCCTGTTTATTTAAAAGCGCTTCTACGCAGCAGTGCGCGATAGTGCCGAAACTGCCTGAATTAAATCTTTCGTTTGAATCATCGTCTGTCTGCTGAAGCCGTGACAATAGCGAATCTACCCTGTTAAAAATATCATTTGACATCCCGCCCGAGTAATTATCATTTACAAAAATGCCTCTTCCAAGCGGAATCCCCGCTGCCGCCAGATCTTCTTTTTTCAATGAAACAGGCGTTATGTGATTATTTGGAAGAAGCGGCGTTATTAAAGTTTTTGCTTTAGTATATTTACTTTTAACTGAAGCGATATATACGTTTAGCCCGTCCTGATCATTTTTTAAGACCGTTTTTTTTGCGCTGCCGGGAATATATTCTTCTGAGTATACGGGGATTTCTTCCATGTTAAAAAACGATGACGTTATCTGCGAAGAAACCGCGGGCAGCAAAAGTCCGAAGAATGTGTCGTTATCAAGAATTGAATCGCCTTTTAAATAATTTTCTTTTTTCTCGCGCTGCGCGTCAATATAATTTTTTATTTTATTTTTGAAATCATTATCAACCTGAGTCTGTCCGCTCTGCGCGTTATCAAGATCAAGGGAGCCTGTTAAATAAAGTTTTTCTTCCGCTCTTGTCATAGCCACGTATAAAAGCCGCCTAAGTTCGGCGGTTCTTTTGCGTTTTTCTTCCGTGCATGAAAGCTCCCAGAAAAAATTTTTTTTGATATCAGGAATATTATGGCAGGACTGCGGCATGGGCGGACAGAAAACGATGCCCGCTTCCCCTGATTCATATACAATTCTGTCCTGATTTCTTTTTCCGTGTTTGCCGCAGCAGCACACAAATACTACGGGAAACTCAAGCCCCTTGCTTTTATGCACAGTCATTAAATGAACGGCGCCGCTTCTGTCCAGCGGGACATCAATATCCTTAAGCCTTTCGCCTGAACTTCGCAGCGAATTGATATAATCCGTAAACGCGGCAAGCCCCTGGCTTGCGTTATCTGCAATTACGGCAAGGTGATAAAGATAATCATAATATTCGCCGTAAATGCCGGTATTCGGATGCCACTGCGTTTCATAGCGGTAACCTTCCGCCGACCATAAATTATCCAATAGCGCGCATATTCCCGAAGTTTCGCCGGGAGCGTTTTCGCCTGACGCTTTTGAGCAGATTGATTCATATATTTTTTTTCCGTTTTCGTATCTTTCCCTGTCGTTATCGTCAAGGAAAGCGGCCGTGTCATCATTGAAAGGCAGTTTTGAATCAGCTTCGCGGAAAACGGAAAGACAGACTGCGGTTCCGTTAAGTGAAAGACCCGTGAAGGGTGAGCGAAGCATCTGCGCGTAGGCTGTTGTGTCTAAAGGATATGCCGCAAGGCGGAGCACGGACATTATATCGTTAACGACGCCGCCGTAAAAAAGATCGTTTATGTCTCCAGTTGCGTACGGGATTCCTAAAAGTCTTAAATGTTTTTCAAAAAGAAACTGCGGGCTGTGCGAGCGGAAAAGGATCGCGATATCATTGGGCTGGTATTTTGATTTGCCGTCTTCTTTTTTTTCCTGAAGCAGTTTTTCAATTTGTTCCGCTGTGTAACGCGCTTCGTTTTCAACGTCTGACAGGCGCGAAGCGCCTTCCGCGATTTCGGCGCTTTCTTCATTTTCACTGCCGTTAAGTATGCATATCGAAAGGCTTCCTTCTTTTTCTTTTATTGTTTCAAGCGGAGCGTATGAAGCTTCGTATAACGGCAGTTTTTCGTTTTTTTCAGGCGCGAACACGGAAGAAAATTCATTTAACGGAGCTTTGCCGTATGGGTCATGGACGCTGCCGCCGAAAATGGCGTTAAACGCTCCGATTAATGAAGAGCATGATCTATAATTTATTTTTAACGAAAGATTCACGCCTTTAA
This sequence comes from Treponema sp., assembly GCA_009786495.1. The sequence continues at coordinate 4,768 of WQTB01000008.1, read as the reverse complement.
TGTCATTTTTTAGTTTTCTGAAAACAGAGACATCTGCGTCCCTGAAAAGATATACCGATTGTTTTTCGTCACCGACAAAAAAAAGCTTATCTTCACATAAATCGTCAGGCTTTGGAATGTTATCGCAAAGCAAATCTTTTTTTTCCGCAAGAAGAAATAGAAGGTCTTTTTGGAGTTCATTGTTATCCTGAAATTCATCTATCATAACCGCTTTAAACGTTTCTTTTTCGCTTTGCCTGATGTCTTTCTGCTCCATTAAAATTGTCCGCGCAAGATGCGATACGTCATTGAAAGTCAGTATGCCCTCCGTGCGTTTTCTGTGAAGATAATTTTTTTGCAATTCATTAAGCAAGGACATGAACGAATAAATAAATCCGGCCTGCATACAGTATACAACCAACGATGAAAATTTCTCGTAACAGGCTTTAATTTTTTTTACCTTTTCCTTAACCGGGTTATCTTTTGGTTTTCCCTTTATTGTATTAACTTTATAAATTTTCATTATAAAGTAAAGCAGTTGATGAAGCTGCCTGTGTACGGGATGGGATTCGGCTTTTTCAATTACAGTTTTATGATCTTCTTGCAGTAAAAGGTCAAAAAAGGATTTTATTTCCGCGGTTTTTAAAACTTTTATTTTATTTTTTTTATATTCTTCCATTACCGGAAACAGGTTGCCGCACATTTCATTAATCTCTGTCATATTGTTTTCAAAACCATTGACTATAAGGCCAATCTCGTTTGTCATTTTTTCCCATTCAAAAAGTATTATTTTAAATTGTTTTTTTATGTCGTCTGTAAAGTCCCTTTCTCTGTCAAGCAGGCAGTGTTTATCAAGAATTTCAGGGAATATGTTACGCGCAATATCATCGGGGCTGTTTTCCGAGTACAATTTTTCAATTGCGGGATGCTGCCTGTTTGTTATCAGAAAAGGCAGCGATTCTTCAAGTGCGATCTCGCGGCTGCGCTGCGGATTGATTTCAAACATCGGACTTATCCCGTAGCGGCTTGCGCAGGTCTTAACAAGAGCGGCGCTGTAGGAATCGAGCGTTTGAATCCTTGCATGAATTATGTTATCAATGGCCTTTTTAGCGCGTAACGATTTTTCGCCTGAGTTTTCCTGCGCAATTTCAGATAACAGTGAATATATGCGCGTGAACATTTGCCCCGCGGCTTTTTTGGTGAACGTAAGCGTCAATATTTCATCTGCGCCAATTCCTTTTTCCGTAACAAGATAAACAAAGCGGCTTGCGAGAACCATTGTTTTTCCCGAGCCCGCGCCTGCCGCGACAACCGCGTTTTTTTCACAGTACGCGGCTTTTTCCTGCTCTTTATTTAAACGCGGCGCTGTATGCGCGCGCGCCGCCGGCTGAGATGTTTCATTCAGCCTGTTATTTTCACTGATCATTAACTTTTCCTAAAGAGATATTTTTTTCGTTTTTTATAATATAAGTTTTCCGGCAGATGCTGTTGAATCTGCAGGAATGACATTTTTTTGGATCTGATTCGTAAACTGTAAAATTCCCGGTTATAATTTCCGATGAAAATTTTTGAGCCTTGTCATTGAATATTTTAAATAACCGCCTGTAATTTTGATCGTCCCTTGAAATACAATCATCTTCTTTTTTGGGAAAATCATTTCCGGTTACAATGTCGTGAACTCTTCCTGTTATAACTTCAGTTTTTAATTTTAAAATGCTGTAAAAAAGAGATGAATGTATTTCTATTTTTTCATTTTCTTCCGCAAGCGTTATGTACATCGGAAGCTGGAAATCGCAGGGTTCATTTTCTTCGTTAAAAACGCAGTCGCTTCGTTTCGGAAGCGATGACATTTTAAAATCTGTTATAACATATTTTTTGTCTTTTTCGTTATAAAGCAAGCAATCAAGTTTACCGCTTAAATAGTAGCCGCCGCGCGGAGTCTGATACCATTTCTCGCTGCCCGTTACGGTAAAACCCGCGAAAAGCGAAAAAAACCGCGCAAGGCTTTTTTCAAGATTAAAATAATAGAGTTTTTTTTCAGCTAATAAAAATCTTGCGTTTAACGCGCTTGCCGGTATTGAATTAAAACCAGTAAAAACACTGTCTATGCATTTTTGCAGAAGCTGCCTGCAGGAAGCAGGAATTGTTATGCCGTGTTCCGTGATGTCAGGTTTGGGAAGAGGATCTTGCGTGTAATAAGAAAGGAATTGTTCAAGAATTGAATGATATGTCATCCCGGAAAGAAATTCAGGCATAAGGTTATTATCCGCCTGCTGACTCTGCGATAACTGCCGGCTGTCAAGAGATAGAATATAATCGAAAAGCCAGCTAACAGAACATTGATAATATTTTTTTAATNAAGACGACGAGACGCTGTATTTTCCTTCAAGTTCGCGGGAATATTTTAGTCCGTCATTTTTATATAAAAGTTTTTTATGTATATATTCAAGCAGTTTATCAGATTTATGCGGAGCTGTGTTTCTTTTTGCGAATTCCCTTCTTTGCATCCAGTTTTCAAATCCGTTTTTCTGGATGTCATGAAGAATAAAATCAACGCTTTCAAAATTAAATGATAAAAATTCATTAATATATAAATCTTCACAAAACGCGGTTTCGCGCTCCGAAGTATTCAAATATGTTTCCTTTGGCTTTGAAGACGCGCCTGTTTTTGAGTGAGGGATCGCGTAACCGGAGAAAGCGTGTTCGCTGCAGAAAAACGCCGATTGCTTCAATGAATTATATTTGTGAAGATCGATATATACGCCTGAAGCGTCTTCGTCGTATATATTAAGCTGCTGCCGTTTTTTTCCTGAAAGAAAATAAAGTTTATTAAAAATAACAGAAAGGCTTTTTTGTCCCGCGCCGAGAATAATATGGCAGTCAAAAGGAGACGCAGCTGCGGTTTTATAAGGAAGTATGTTAACGCCTGCCTTCTTTGCCTGCGCAAGATAATTTGTTTCGCTTAAATGTTCAACAAAAAACAAAAACGGATCGCAAGATGCAATATCCGGGAATTTTTTTTCAAGTTCCGCAAGGCTCATTAGTTCGGCGATGCAGCGGGAAAGGATAATATCGGTTTCTTCGCCGCAGTTTTCCATATTAAAAAATATTTCGCGGAAAATAAAATACTGTCTTCGCAGCTGAGAAAAAGATTCTGATTTCCTTAATAAATTAAGCCTGTTTTTAAGACTGTTAAAAAACATTAGACACTTCGGATCAATTCCGCTTACAGGTTTTTTAAACGCGTCTTCCCATGCGTTTATTCTGNTTTCTTTTNCGTTAATNGTTTCTGTCCACGAATAAAGGCAGTTATTTTCCATGCCGAATTTCATAAGGCTGTCAATAATGCCGCTGTCTTTCCACGGAAGGCTTTTATTCGTAACAAGGGATGAAAGCGAAGAAAATGAAAAATCGCGCGATATACATTCAAGAACAGAGCCGAAGAAACGGCCCGCGGGAAATTCTGTAAGCGGCCTGCTGATTCTTTTTACATACGGAATATTCCTGTTCTCAAATTCTCTTGTAAGATATGGCTCATATCCTTCGCTGTCCGCGGCGCATACCGCGATCGAATCCCATGCGATATTTTGTTTTTCATGAAGCGCGCGTATGTAAAGCGAAGCTTCGGTAATTTCCCTTCTTGCGCCCGTGTAATAAAATGAATCGCATTTTGGCATGATTTCTTCCGTTATGCTGATTATTTTTACATGACTGCTTGAGGAAAGAAGCTGTTTGTATTCGCTGTAATCGGAAAGGGATTCGGGAAAAAACAAAAAACATTCCCTGCCGTTATCGTTAAAAGGCGGCTCTTCCCATGCGGGTTCAAAAAGATTGTGCCTGTTCAAAAATTGCGTATAACGCCATGCAAGGAAAAGCATATCGCGGTCGTCGCCGTCCATGTTTAAAAATTGAAATTCTTTATAAACATCCTGAATGTCCGTGTTTTGAATAACGCTGACCGGTTTTTCTGCGGTTTTTTTAAACCATATGCCAAGCTGAGGCAGAAGGCCTGTAAGCCATGACGCGAAATGTTCTGCGCTCTGCGCCCACTTGGGACGAATCAGCGATGTAAAAAGGGGCGACTTGTCCGCGCGCACCGCTTCGGCGTTTTCCTTTATAAGATTGTTAATAAATATTTTCCGCAGAGCCGAAGGGATGCTGCTTTTATTCTGAACTTTTGATTTAATCGAATTTTGCTTAAATTTGTCCCATGCTGTAAATTTATTCATCGCTACAGCGCCGCCTTTAATGCGAAGCAGATGATCCGCCCACCTTGAAGCTGCGGTATCTGTCGGGAAAATAAAAAGAGAACTTGGTTTATCAATGTTTTCCAGTAAAATTTTTTCCGCGGAATTCATTATCCCAGTATCCTTTCCCTGTAAGCCTTTCCGATTCGTTTAAGGCATGACGCCGTTTTTTCATTTTGCATAGACTGATGTTTCAAGTCTATTGTAAACTGGTTCATGGAAAAATGCCTGTAAATAAAAACCTGTTTATACATTTCCTTATTATTTGCGTACAGTTCCTTTAACCTTTGCGTGTATGCTTCAAAGATGCCGCCCTTTTTCATTTCCGAATAACCCGTGATCCATACGGGGCAGCAAAGCGCCTGCTGGAACTGAAAAAGAAGATCAGCCATTTTTATCTGCGAGTNTTTCAATGCTTCGGATATAGCTGAAAAATTTATNCTGCCGCCGTCCGAAGCGAAGTTTCCGGCGCAGATTTTTTTTAAGTCGCCGGTGCGGGGAGTGTGAACCGGTGTTTTATTTAAAATAATTACATTCCTTAA
>WQTB01000007.1 GCA_009786495.1 Treponema sp. | reverse complement strand
GTAATGCCGCCTTTTTTTGTGATCGCGGAAAGAATAAAAACAGGCAGGGTAGAGGAGCCGGGACCCGCGACAAAAAAGGTGATAACAAAGTCTTCAAGCGACAGGGTTATCGCGGTTAAAAAGCCCGAGATAATGCCGGGTTTGCAGATTGGAAGGGTGATTTTATAAAGGGTTTCCTTTTCGTTTGCGCCAAGGTCCGCCGCCGCTTCTATTATGGAAAAATCAAATTCGTCAAGCCGCGCCATCACCATTAAAAAAACAAACGGCAGGTTAAATGTAGTGTGGGCGATGTATATTGTAAAAAGCCCCAAAGGAATTCCAATCCCGGAAAAGAAAATCGACAAAGAGACGCCAATAATTATTTCNGGCAGTATCATNGGAAGGAAGGAAATTGTCTGCACATANGTGCGNAGTTTNAACCTGTACCAGTTAACGCCGATAGCGCCGATTGTTCCGATTAAAGTAGCGGTAGCCGCGGATGTAATTGCGATTGCTATGCTGTTTCTGAAAGCTATCCAGAGTCCGCGTTCCGTTAAAAGACGCTCGTACCATCTGAATGAAAATCCCGTCCATGTCATGCTGGTTGAGCTGTTAAATGAATAAATGACAAGGACAACAAGCGGCAGAAAAAGAAACACAAGCGTTACAGCCATCACAGTCTGCGAAAAGGAAAAGCGCTGCCTGTACGCGCGTTTCGCGTGCCTTGCCGCTTCTCCGTACGGCCTTTCAAGTTTTAACGTGGTGACTATTTTATTCGCAAGGCTTTTGCTCATGCCGCCTCCTTTGGCGCGCTGAGGCCCGGATATTTCAGNTTGTCNTTTTCCGCCGCTTCCGCTTTCTTTAATTTAGCTTCCTTGCTTCTTGANGTTTCGCGTTTCTGGACGTGCATCATCCACAGAACNCCCGCGGTTGTTATCAGNGTAAGNACGACCGATATTGCGGCGGCTCTCGGCCAGTTGCGTTCGCCTTTTAAAAAGTCCGCGATTCTCTGCCCGAGCATGTAAGAATCTTTGCCGCCNACAAGCATCGGAACGGCGTACGCGCCGAAAATCGGAATAAATGTAAATAAAACAGCGGTAAAAATGCCGCCGCGNATATTAGGAAGAAGTATTTTTATTATCGATGTGATCTTGTTCGCTCCAAGATCGCGCGACGCTTCCAGCAGTGAAAAATCAAATTTATCGATGGTTGAAAANAAGGGNAGTATCGCGTAAGGAAGGTACATATAAACAAGAACAAGGATTACCGCGTTCTGATTGTAAAGGAACGGAATGTAATCGGTAATNATTCCGATTCTTAAAAGAAGTTCGTTTAAAAAACCGCTGTTNCCNAGAATGTTCATCCACGCGAAAACCCTTATTAAAAAATTTGTCCAGAAAGGGATGATTATAAGAAGAAGCAAAAGGGTTTGATGTTTGCTGCGCGCCATCGCGTAACCGCACGGGAGCGCGATTAGATATGGTTATCAATGTGGCGATAAACGAAGTGATAATTGTGCGTAACGTTATGTTTAATAAGACAGGGTCTGCAAGATATTTATAGCCGTCAAGCGAAAATTCCCACGCTACGCCAAGATGCATGTCCCTTTTTAAAAAACTGTAAATAAAGATGATGATTATGGGCGCGAGAAAAAACAGGGTGAACCAGACTGCCATCGGCGACGAATAAAGCGGCCCGTTGTTTTTACGGACGCTGTGCGGAGCGCCGCCGGCTTGACCTTTGGGGCTCAACTTTTTACCTCGACTATATAGCCGTCAACTGCGCTCCATGACAGATAGACTGATTCCTTCCAGCGGATATCAGGCCCTTCATCGGAGTAGTTCGCGTGCTGTTTTATCACGCGGATTAATGTTTTATCCGAAGAGCCGACCTGCACATAGAACTTTGTCTGGAATCCAGAATAAATCGGCTCGTCAACAATTCCCTGAAGCACATTGATATCGTCGCGTTTTGTGGACGGTTTTTCTTTTGTTATGACAATTTTTTCCGGTCTTACGGTAAAGCTTACCTTTTGCCCTTCTTTTACTTCGTCAACGTCTGTTACCTTGATCTTTCCAAGCTGCGATGACGACGAAAGCTCGGGAACATCAAGGTCTACCATGTATTCCGTTACTCCTTCAAAATCGTGGAGTTTTACTTTTTCTACTTTTGTTATGATTCCGTCAAATAGATTTGTGTCCCCGATAAAACGCGCGACAAAATCCTTTGCGGGGCTTTCGTAAATTTCATGCGGAGTTCCAATCTGAAGGATATCACCCTGATTCATTACGGCGATGCGATCGGAAACAGAAAGCGCTTCCTGCTGATCGTGGGTTACATAAATGAATGTGATTCCGATTTCATCATGGATGCGGTCAAGNTCTATAAGCATGTGCTGGCGGAGTTTCGCGTCAAGCGCGGAAAGCGGCTCNTCAAGCAAAAGCACGCGCGGTTCGTTTATAAGGGCGCGGGCGATCGCGACGCGCTGTTTCATTCCGCCGGAAAGCTGGCTCGGCATTTTTCCGGCATGACCTTCAAGGCGCACAAGCGAAAGGTACTGCTCAACCTTGTCTTTTATCTGCGCCGTAGTCGCGCCCTTTAACTTTGGGGAAAAGGCGACGTTCTCAAATACCGATAAATGCGGGAAAAGCGCGTAATTCTGGAAGACTGTATTTGTCGGTCTTTTGTTCGGAGGCAGCGAAAGCACGTTGTCTCCGTCCAGTGTAAGCGTCCCTTTATCAGGGTGTTCAAAACCGGCAATTATGCGCAGCAAAGTTGTCTTTCCGCATCCTGACGGTCCCAACAGGGAAAAAAATTCTCCCTTCTTAATTTCCAGGCTCACATCCTTGAGCACTTCGAAATCACCGAAGGACTTGGAAATCCCTCCGATGACAACATCGCTTCCTTTCAATATGTTCCTTCCAGCCTCCCTTGCGGAGCTTTACGCCGGGCTCTACGGCACGGCAATCCCGTGCCGTCCAATCAGTCAATAATGAACAATGGGGATTTTAATGATTTTTGTCAATAGGTTTTTGGAAGTTTTTATTTTAGTTTAAGAATTGTTCTTGTTTTAAAATTTATTAATTATTAAATCATCAATACGGCGTATGCGTAAATCCTTGTTGACTGGATGGCAGGATTTAATCCAGTGTTTTGTGACGAGTCCGCTGTTTCGTACAGGCAGCTTTGCTTAATATCCAAAACAAGGAATTAAATTTACCATTATAAAGAACAGCGGACTTGGAAACACAACTATTGTTAACGCAGCCAAATTCGCCACCAAGGCTTTCCGCGTACGCCGTATTTGTAATTGATTAATTTAATGCTTTTGGAACAGCTTTAATTATTAATATTACAAAAATATAACTGCTATTATGGCAACCGCATACAGATTCGGTGGTTATATTTAATAAGTTTATAATGAAAGCACATATAAAAGTAAATGCATATTTGGCGGGAGCAGGCTGCGGGTTCACAGCTAAAGCAGTGTAAGCAAAACTATCTTTGGCGTTCCCTGTCGGAGAGACCGGTGTTCTGTCTTATTCAAATGATGGAATGTAACGCATATTTGATGTTTTGAAACCAAATAAGACAGAACACCAAGGCTCGTAGACAGGTTCTGCCAAAAGTTTTGCGTACACGCAGGCTGTCCCGCCTATACATAATATATTCGATTATATATGTCTTCCATATTGATTAATAATTTATAAATATAAAACTATCTTTTCCGTTTTCATTAATGTCGATCTCTTTTACAGTTTTGCCTTCGTATTCAAGCGCAAGTTCAACGTGTTTTGTNATGATTCCAAGATCGAAAAGATANAGCCTGCCCGGNAGAATTTTTCCAATACCGCTTAAACTCGCGCGAATCGTAATTTTATTCTCCGNGAAATTAATTTTCCACGGCTGGAAATTCACGGCTGACGGAGCGGCTCTTGCCGCGCGGGCGNTTGCGTTATCGGCGTTTGAAATATCCGCAAGTTTTTTTCTTTTAAATTCGTTTTCGCCGCGGCGCATCGGAACGTTCGTTTTGCCGAAGCCGAGCAGAATGCGGTAATCAGGCTGCGGTTCTTTCGGCGACGCCATTCCGCACCATACGCTGCCGTAACCGCCGCTCTGAAGCCATAAGTCCGCGCCCTGCAGTGTGTAACCGATATTTATTAAATCAGCGCCGCTGTTACCGGAGTGCGCCAAAATCGCGTAAGGAGCGAGTCCGCCTTTAAGCATGCCGGAGTCCGCGATTTCAAAACGCGCCTTCGCTGAAGAAAGCTGTTTTGCGTTATCAACATATTTTTTTATTTCCTGTAAAGCCGCATTATCAAGCGGACTATTTATATATTTACGGACGCTCCTTCGGGCGAAAATTGTTTCATATAATGTCATTTTATTTTTCTCCTTAAAAGAAATAATTTTAATACACAACATTCCAAAGGAAAAGCCCGTGTGGCGGCAGGGTAGGGCCTGCAAGGGAGCGTTCGCCTGACGCGATAATTTCCCGCAGTTTTTCTGGCGGCGTGCCGCTTTCTTCATAATGCAAAAACGTTCCGGCGATAGAACGCACCATGTTCCGCAGGAACGCGTTCGCGCATATTTCAAAAACCAGAACGTCTTTTTCTATATAAAAATATGATCTGTAAATAAAGCGGTTTTTTGATCTGTTTTCGGTTACCGCCCTGTCGCCCGCGCCCGCGAAAATCGAGCAGTCTGTTTCGCCCGAAATGAGCCTGCCGTACGCGTTTAAAATGCCGGTGCGCGGATAACGGCGCAGCTGAAGATGATAGCGGCTTTCATGTGGCAGGCAGGGGCGGCATAAAAACTGGTAACGGTAGACTCGCGCCTTCGCGCTGAAGCGGGCGTGGAAATCGCTGTGCGCTTCATCCGCTTGCGTTATGCGAACATCACGGGAAAGCAACGAGTTAAGAGCGGGCGCAAAACGCCGCGCTTCCATATCTATATCCGAATAAAAACTGGCGGCCTGCCCTGACGCGTGAACCCCTGAATCCGTTCTGCCCGCGCCCGCAAGGCTTACAGGATGTCCGTGCATTTTTAAAAGCGCTTTTTCGATCTCGCCCTGAACGGTTCGTGTGTTTTCCTGTCTCTGCCAGCCGCAGAAATCAGTTCCGTCATACGCGATAACAAGCTTGATGTTTTTATTCATTCAATAAAAAAATCCTATGCCTGCTGTTCCTGTTCGGTCAGTTCCTTGTTGATTGTGTCGTAAAGTTTTCTTGCAAGCTCAAGGAACGCGCCGGGTTTATCTTTGGAAGATTTTCCCATTCCGAATAATTTCGCGATTGTTCTGCGCGCGTCTTCAAGGGACGTCTTTCTTTCTTCGGGGCTGTGATCGGGGCCGTATTTATAGCGAAGGTACGCGCACATATACATCATGCCTTCGTACGAATAATTTTTATCGGTGTCGGGTCCGAATCCTTTAATGCCTGAAAGCGTTTCTTTGCCGCTTTGTTCCCTTGAAAGCGCTTCGTTATAAAGATACTGCGCCTTCCTGCGGAATAGGGTGCCAATCCAGTCGTAATTCTGTTTTGGAAATTTTGCGTTAAGCTCGTCAAGAAGCCACGCGCACCTGATTGAAGCAAGCCCTTGTTTTATTGTGGGGGACGCCTGCTTGTTGTAATAATCGTAGCATAAAAGCGTAAGGTACTGCGACGCGGCTCCTTCCATCAGCGTGCGGTTGTCATGAAAATCCAAATCCGGGAAAATCAACCTTGTCACCTTCATCCGTTTGTCAATATCATCCCTTACTTTTCCTTTTTTATCCGCGGGCAGAGCCGGAAAGTCCGTTTCCATCGATGAAAACCAGCATTCAGGGCAGACAATTGACGCGTAAGCAAGCGGAAAAATTTCGCCGTATTTCGCCGACGGCTCATACAGCCTGTGAAGCTCCTCCGTAAGTTTTCCCGCGATAAGCCTGCCGCCGCCCGATAAAAGTTCTTCCTTGCGGAATACCGTGCTGCACGCAGGACATTCATATTCTTTTTTTGACTGGAAAGTTATTTTTAGTTCCCTGTCTATGACTTTCTTCCCCATACATTACGCCTCTTCCAGTATAATCATGGCAACCGCGTTTTCTTTTTCATGCGAAAGCGATACGTGCACTTTCTGCGCGCCGGATTCTTCCAGCTTTTTTTTCGCGGAGCCGAACAGCCTGATTTCCGGCCTGCCGCTCGCGCTGTTAAACACCATGATGTCGTTTAACGCCATGTTTTTTAACCCTGTTCCCAGCGCTTTTGCAAACGCTTCCTTTGCGGCAAAACGCGCGGCAAGGCTGTGCGCCGCGTTTTTTCCCCTGGAAAGCGAATAGGAAATTTCATCGGCATGAAAAAATCTTTCCAGCAGTTTTGCGTTTGTAAGCCAGTGTTCCATGCGTTTTATTTCCACTATATCGATGCCCGTCCCCTTAATCATTCTGTCCGCTCTCCGGTTCGGCTTCTGAATCCTGATCAATACCCTGATCCTCCGCCGTATCCTGCCTTGGTTCAATGTGCGGAATATGCAGATAATCTTCTTCGCGGTATTCGCGCACTATGCGGCTGATCGATCCTCTGAACTCAAGAAGCCTGTTTCCGTGAATGTAGATTAAAGGGTTTTCGTTTAATATATTCACCATAATGGAAAAATTTTCATATCTTCTGTCAAGGTTAATGGTTTCGGTATAAAACTCGACTTTGTTGTCAAGAACGCTCCGCGGCCCTTCTGCGACAATGCTCCCGGGGATTAATGACTGGGATGTCATCTCGAATCCTTCGGCGACGAGTCCGTGAAAAACCGGGAATACAGGCACTATTCGCGTAACGCGCTGTTCCAGAACCATTGAAATCTCGACAGGAAGGACCGATATTTCCAGCGGCTCAACGCCAAGCGCGCTTCCTTTTTTTCTTACCTGCACAGGCACCCTGTAGCTGCCTTCGTTTGCGTATCTTCCAAGATCGATATAGGCTTCGATATCTTCTTCAAGAATCGGCTGAATCGATTCTCCTTCGCCCCTTAATGATATTCTAACCGATCCTGAAAACGAGCTTGCAGGGATCAAAGTTTCGCTTGTTTCAATAATTAAAGGCACCGTGAAGAATCTGGTTTCAAGATTGCTCATTCTGTAAAAAACAAAAATGATAATTGCCGCCGCCAGAGAGAGAACTTTTACAGGCCACTTTTCTGTAATTAATGCAAGGAGTTTCGCCTTATTCAACAAGAACCTCCCCTTCGCCTGAAGAGTCTTTCTGTCCTGAAGACTGAAGCGTTTCCTTTCTGCCGCCCTTGTCAAGCAGCTCCATCAGTTTGCGCGTAACTTCCGCCGCCGTTAAATCGTAATAGAGTTTCGCGTCATACGCCAAAGAGATCGCTCCGCTTTCTTCGGAAACAATCAGAATAACAGCGTCGGACTGTTCAGCCATTCCAAGGCTCGCCCTGTGCCGCGTGCCGAAGCTCTTCCTTATATCCTGTCTTTCAGATAACGGAAGCAGGCAGCTCGCCGCGGTGATTTTTCCGTTTTGAATAATCATCGCGCCGTCATGCAGCGGGCCGTCAAACGCGAAGACAGCGACAATCAAACTTGATGAAATTTCCGCGTTGATTCTTGTTCCCGTATCTGTAATGTTTTTTATGTTGACCTTCCGCGGGAAAACGACAAGCATTCCCCTTTTCTGCTGCGACAAAAGCTCCGCCGCGGTGACAACAGCGTCTAGTTTTCCTATATTGACGATCGTGTTCGGCCTGAAAAAATCGGTCTGGCCCAGGCGCATGAAAATCTTTCTAAGTTCCGGCTGAAATACAATTGCGATCGCTATAAACAGTCCCGGCGCTATCAGGGTTAATACCCAGCGCAGGGTGGTAAGATTTAAAAGGAAGGCTATTCCATAAACAAGAGCGAGAAAACCTGCGCCCTTTACAAGAACAAGCGCCTGCGTTTTTTCCAGCAGCTCGTAGCCTTTGTAAATAATAAAAGCCAAAAGGGCGATGTCCAGAAACGGGCGGATTAGTTCGTAAATGGAATAAAGCCTTTGAAATAACGCCATTTCCTTACTATAACATATTTTTNATTACAGTGAACAGAGTTTGTAAGGAATGTTGAATGAAGAGTCAGGAATTATTAATGATTAATTTTATTACACTTTATTAATCATTGGCAGTTCTTCATTGCAACATCTTAATTATCCTGCCTGCAATGCTGCTGCTGTCAAGATTATTTAAGGCGAGAAGCTGCTCTCTTGTCCCCAGCGCCCTGTCTTCTTCCATAAATTTATTTTCAGCGGCAAGAACTAAAACCTTCGCGCAGCACTGCCTTTGTTTTGCCAAAGCGGCCGCGTATTCGCCGAAACCGCCTTCCCTGATTCCTTCTTCCGCGAAAATGACAAATTTGTATTCGTTCATTATTTGCGCAAGATAATCTTCATCGACGGGTTTTAAAAAACGCAGGTTGTAAAGGCAGGAGTTTATTCCGCTTTTTTCCAATATTGCCGCTGCCTCTTTTACTTCATTGTAAAGGCTTCCTGTAAAAGCGATACAGACTTCATTTTTTCCGCTCTTTGCCGTCCAGACTCCGCGCCCTGTTTCCAAAGGCTGAAAAGCGCCGGTCTCCTGCGGACAAATCGCCTTGGGATACCTGATAATCACAGGCCCTTCATTTTTTAACGCCCAGTCAAACATTAAACGCAATTCATTCCCGCTTGCAGGAGCGAGTATTGTCATGTTCGGCATGCTCCTGAATAGCGCGATATCAAAAAGCCCCTGATGGGTTTCGCCGTCCGCTCCCACGACGCCTGATCTGTCCAGCGCGAAAATGACAGGAAGTTTTTGAAGGGCGGCGTCATGAAGCACCTGATCCGATGCGCGCTGGATAAAAGTTGAATACACACAGGCGACAGGGCGAAGGCCGCGGATTGCAAGCCCTGCCGCGAAAGTGACAAGATGTTCTTCCGCGATGCCAACATCAAAAAAACGCTGCGGAAATTTTCCGGCGAACGCGGAAAGCCCTGTGCCTGTCTGCATTGCCGCCGTTACCGCCGCTATGCGGCTGTCTTTTTCCGCGGCTTCCTGAATGTAATCTGAAAAACATTCCGTAAAACTTTTATTTATGCCGCTATTTTTATTTTCTGATGAACCTGTTAAACCGTTCTGCCCGCAGTCTGCGCCGGATATGCCGCTGTCAATTGAAAACGAGCTGACTCCGTGGTAGCTGTCAGGATTATCTTCGGCGAAATTATACCCTTTGCCTTTGCTCGTAACAACGTGGACGACAACGGGGCGGTTTAAATTGCGCACGTCTTCAAAGACGCTTAAAAGCGCGTTTATATTATGCCCTCCTATCGGTCCGACATATTCAAATCCAAGATCGACAAAAAAATTATCGATATAAAAAACCGCTTTTACTGCGCGTTTTAACCTTACTATCAAATTAAAAAAAGCTTCCCCGATAAAAGGGATTTTTTTCGCCATCGCGTCAAAATGGCGGCGGAATGTCTGATACTTTGCTTTCATGGAAAGACGGCTTAAATATTTTGAAAGTCCGCCGACATTGCGGCTTATGGACATTTTATTGTCATTTAAAATCACGATAAGCGGAAGCCCGAGATGCCCCGCATGCGACAGCGCTTCGTATGCCATTCCGCCCGTGAGCGCGCCGTCGCCGATTACGGCTATTACATGCGATTTGCCTTTTAAAATTCTGTCCGCGGCAAGAATTCCCAAAGCGGCGGAAATTGAAGTGGAGGCGTGTCCTGTATTAAAAGCGTCATGCGGGCTTTCGCTTCTTTTTGGAAAGCCTGCGATTCCGTTTGCCTTGCGCAATGACGGAAATAAATCAAGTCGCCCTGTTAAAATTTTATGCGCATAACATTGATGGCCTACGTCCCAGACAATCTTGTCATTCGGCGAGTCAAATACGCGGTGAAGCGCGATGCTGAGTTCTACAGCTCCGAGATTTGACGCAAGATGCCCGCCGTTATTTGAAACCGCAATGACAATTTTTTCTCTTATCTCGCCCGCAAGCCGGTTTAATTCNGCGGTAGAAAATTTTTTTATATCTTTGGGAGAATTTACATTCGCCAGTAAATTTTGATCCATAAATTAATATTGCCGGTTTTTATTTATCACGGCCGAAACTGCGGAAGTCTTCAAGGTATCTGCGTCTTGAGCTTACAAGGTCTGTAAGTTCCCTGTTCATGTTATGATCCACTTCGGCGGCAAGCGGCAGAAGATATTTTTCAGTTTCGTTTATATAGCGTTCAACGAACTCCAGATTGTTAACAAAACCAAGGGAGATCATGTTTGAAATTCTGTCCGCCACTTTAAGGATTTTCGCCGATGGCGATCCCGATTCCCTTATCCGCATAAGAAACTCAGGCTTTGATTCGCCGTGGCGGCGGGAAACTTCCATAACAAGATTGTAAACAGCATGGCTTTCAAAATCGATCGAAAGCATTACATTGTGGTTAAACTCAGGAATATCTTCAAGTATATCATGAACAAGCGACGCCTTTAAAAGCACAGAGTCTATGTAGCCGTAGTCGATAAGTATCGCCATTGTATCAAGCTGATGGCGGAACATATTGCCGCCGCCTTCGCGCGATTTGCCGATCAAATATGCCGCAACCTGAATGTACGGCGCAAGACGCGTTCCGACAAGCTCCTGCATTTGCTCTGTTGTCATCATTTAAAGGTCCCTCATATAACGCGAAAATTTTTCCGTTCTCGCGATTGTGTCGTTTAACTTGTTTTTTTGTTCATCAACCAAAAGAGCCGGCGCGTTTCTGATAAACTGCTCGTTCGCAAGCTTGGAGCGAAGGCTTTCTATATATTTGCGATCCTTTTCAAGGTCATTTGTAAATTTCTTTTTAAGCGCGGCGGTATCAACGGCGTCGGCGATAAAAACAAAAACTTCAAAACCGTTTCCGGCCATGCCGACAGAACCCGCGGGNCTTTGCGCGTCCCTTCCTTCTGCGGTTTCAATTTTTAGNTCGCTGATTCCCGCAAGAAGCCTGATAAGCCCTTCGTTTTCCGCAAATGATTTTTCGGTTCCGCGGGAAGCCGCGCCGTCTGCATGAACAATTACGCGCAATTTTTTTTCGCTTGTTATGCCGCATTCGCTTCGAAGCGTGCGCACCATGCCTACCAATGACTGAAGGGCGGCAAACTTTTTTTCTTCGTTAAGCGGCAAACTGCGCGCTTCGTTGTAATCAGGATATGTTTCGCAGATAAGAAGCCCTGATTTTTGTCTGCCGCGCGCATTATTAGCTGCTTCCGATTCTGCGTTCTTGATCTTCTGATAAATTTCTTCTGTAACAAACGGAAGAAGCGGATGGAGAAGTTTAAGCGATTGGGACAGCACGTCCAAAAGCACGGTTGCGGCGCGGTCTTTTTCACGCGCCTGCGAATCACCGCCGCCTTTCATTGAAAGTTTTGTCGCTTCTACATACCAGTCGCAAAAGTCATTCCAGAAAAATTCATAGGCTGTCTGCGCCGCGTCGTTAAAGCGGTAGGAAGTAAAAGCGTCTCTCATGGATTTGGCCGCGCTGTTTAACCTTGAATAAATCCATTTATCATACGCGGTTAATGAAGGACTTTCGACTAACGTACGCCCGTCAAGATTCATCAGTATATAGCGGCTTGCGTTCCACACTTTGTTGGCGAACTTCGATCCCATTTTAAATGATTCCTTGTCAACTAACACGTCCTGACCCGCGGCGCACATAAAAGCAAGCGTGAACTTCATCGCGTCGGCGCCGAACTCGTCTACAAGCTCAAGGGGATCAAGGCCGTTGCCAAGGGACTTGCTCATCTTGCGTCCCTGCTTGTCGCGCACAAGCCCGTGAATGTAAATGTCGCGGAACGGAGCCTTGCCTGTAAACTCAAGACCTGCCATGATCATTCTTGCCACCCAGAAAAAGATAATATCGTAGGCTGTTATAAGCGCCGTGGTAGGGTAGTAGCATTTAAAATCGGGCGCTTCGCAGTCAGTCTGTTCCCAGCCAAGCGTGCTAAACGGCCAAAGCCAGCTTGAAAACCATGTGTCAAGAACGTCAGGGTCCTGCTCGATGTTTTTGCTTTTGCATCCGGGGCATGATTCCAAATCGTTACGTGAAACCGATATTTTTCCGCAGTCAGAGCATGTCCACGCGGGAATGCGGTGCCCCCACCAGAGCTGGCGGCTTACGCACCAGTCGCGGATGTTTTCCATCCAGTGCTTGTAGGTGTTCTCCCATTTTTTGGGATAAAAAACAATCTCGCCTTTCTGCCAGCAGGCAAGCGCTTTTTGCGCAAGAGGCTTCATTTTGACAAACCACTGCTCTGACAAATAAGGCTCGATAACAGCGCGGCAGCGGTAACAATGCCCGACAGAATGATTTATAGGCTCGTCTTTTACATAAAAACCACCTGCTGTTAAATCTTCTATAACAAGCGCTCTTGCCTGTTTTACCGGAAGACCGCGGTATTTTTCAGGAACATTTTCATTTAACGTTCCGTCAGGGTTCAGTATATTGATAACTTCAAGGCCGTGTTTTTTTCCAAGTTCCCAGTCGTTTGGATCGTGAGCCGGCGTTACCTTTAAAGCGCCTGTCCCGAAGGCGCGCTCTACATAGCTGTCAAAAATAAGCGGAATATCGCGATTCGTAAGCGGAAGGCGCAGTTTTCTGCCTTTATACGCGCTGTACCGTTCGTCCTCAGGATGCACAGCCACCGCAGTGTCGCCTAACAAAGTTTCAGGGCGCGTTGTGGCGATTTCTATATATTTATCTTTTTCGTCTGTAAAGAAATACCTGATATGGTACATTTTTCCTTTAGTGTCTTCGTGTTCCACTTCGTCGTCGGCAAGCGCGGTGCCGCAGGACGTGCACCAGTTTACAAGATAGTTTCCCTTGTATAAAAGATCGCGTTCGTAAAGGGTTACAAAGACTTCGCGCACCGCGCGCGAAAGCCCTTCGTCCATTGTGAAACGCTCGCGGCTCCAGTCGGCGCTTGCTCCTATTTTTTCAAGCTGCTTTGTGATTACAGCGTGATGCTCTTTTTTTACTTTCCATGTCTCTTCAAGAAATTTTTCACGCCCGAGATCGCGCCGGCTTTTTCCCTGCTCCTTTAATTTTCGTTCCACAACATGCTGCGTCGCGATTCCCGCGTGATCGGTGCCTGGCACCCATAAAGTCTGCACGCTTGTCATTCTATGGTAGCGGACGATTATATCCTGAAGGCTGTTATTAAGGCCGTGCCCAAGATGAAGAACGCCTGTTACATTAGGCGGAGGAATCGTTATAACAAAAGGTTTCCCGCCGTTTTCCGCGGAAATCTCAGGCGAAAAAGCGCCTGATTCCTTCCATAAAGAGTATATTCGATCCTCAAAAGTTTTAGGGTCATAAGCTTTTTCAAGCTCTATCGAGTTCATGATTTAATACTATACTTTTTTAGGAAAGATTATTCAACGGGAAAAGGNGATTTATGCAGTTCAAATTCCTGCATTAGTTCTTCTGCAAGATATTTATCGCTTCTGCAATGCATATCAGAAATTCCTTCACGCATTTCCGCGTAAATTTGGGACTTGTAGAATTTATCAAGCGCTTCCCTTAATGTAATATCGCATTCGTTTGCAAATTCTACAATAACGCTGCTGTATTTTAATCCTAGAATGGTTTTATCAGCTTTCATATAGTTTCCGTTCCGGTGAATGTTAAATACTTATCCGTAACCGCCTGGTTTTTAAAGCAATATTGAATGTTTGGTTTTTCAAAACGCAAACGTCTGATTGCCTCCGCGCTGTCAAGAAAATTATTGAAATATAATGAAATGGTATTAAAAACATCGTCATTTGCGATGCCGCCGATTACAAGATCATAGTTTTCAATTGTTATGCCTTTTCTTGATTTTGTAATAAACTCAAGCCATTCATTTGAGTATGTTTCAAACTCAAGCACTGACGCGTTTTTTCGCAGTTCAATTTCGTCAATNTTATAAATTGATATTATTCCGCNGCCATTTCGGCGTTTAAACCGTTCTGACCATTTTACCGCCTGCGGCTTTACCGTNGTTGTATAAAACCCTTTTCCGAAATCGGTATTATTCCGCGATAACGAAATATCAGGTTTTTCTATTGCTTTATAAGAGCCGTGATAAAGAGTCATGTCTGCGCCGTAATCGCGCCCCTTTCGCGCATTAATTCCACAATATCATTTACAATGTAAAGTTGTCCCTGCGTGTGCAGAGCATCATAACTTGGAATGATATACTGATCCAGTATATCGCTTTTTTCAGATANAAGACNGTATACTTCATTTCCTTTAAGATTCAAATGTTCTGCNACGCTTTCAATGCAGTATACTGTAAAATCAAGAGCTTTTTTATCCATAAATATATATTTACCTTCGAATATCAAATTATAACATATATATATCAATTAACAATGCCCGTGATACCTCAAAATAAAATCCAGCCGAAAAAAAAACAGTAGCAGCTACCTTTTTCGCGACCATCTCATGGAGCGCGGTTTAAAAAACAAATTAATAGGTCAGGCTAATGTCGGGGATTTTAGATATAGCAACATTATTTTCATCTAGCAGTACAAGAAAAAAAGAACCACCATTATTTGATGTTTGTACAATATGCCTGCCTATCTCTTCAGTGCCTACATAAAATATTTGCGTAAAAGTTTTTGCGGCAAAAGGCCCATACGAACCGGAATTCACAACCCCATTAAACCCGTCCTTGCTGTTCCAAGTAGTTGTCCCGTACGATACTGTATATGTAATCTTGACAGGAAGATTTGTCGGTTTGAAATTCAAAGTCGGGCTTGGCAGAGTGACGGTTGGAAAAGTCAAAGTTATCTCTACCGGCTCCGGCGGTGTCACCGGTGGCGGCTCTG
>WQTB01000006.1 GCA_009786495.1 Treponema sp. | reverse complement strand
TGGGCGTATGTCATGGTTATACAGACTTTTCAGGGGACGCAGGTTTTCGCCAAAGACAAAGGCTCTGAAAAAGAAACGACAAATAACAGGATGGAACTGACTGCGGTGATCATGGCGTTACGTGCATTAAAAAAACTTGACAGCATGCCGCGCAGCATCGCGCTGCTGACAGATTCGCAGTACGTTCAAAAGGGCATAACGGAATGGATACATTCATGGAAACGCAATTCATGGAGAACAAGCGATAAAGCGCCTGTAAAAAACAAAGACCTTTGGGTTGAACTTGACGCGCTTGCAGGCGGGTTTAAGCTTCAGTGGGAATGGATTAAAGGCCACGCAGGAAATGAATTTAACGAAATGTGCGACGAAATGACCCAGGAAGCGATCGCTAGTCAACGGAAATTATCCTGACGTTCCTAAGCTCTCTGCGGATGCCGGCCGCAAGCCCGTTCGCAAATCTTAATTGAATTATTATTTCTTCGCCTTCTACAGTTACAGTGCGGTGCTGCAGGTGATTAAGTTTATCCATTTCATCTTTGGGAACATACCATTCCGCCGCGCCGCGGTTTCCGTCAATTTGAATTTCGATAACATTGCCGCTGTCCGCGGGATTCGCCTGCCCGCCTGCCGCAGGACCGGCTTCCGCAGGATCGTCTGAGTTTTCAGCCGCCGCGGAAATTACAATTTCAGGGAAATTGGCGCTGCCGACAAGCCGCACAATCCCTGTTACGCGAACAATCTGCGGCGAAGGCTCCTGCGGCTTTTCTTTCTTCCCGAACGAAAAAACAGGAAGCGTCATAAAAAATAACAGTATAAAAGAAAAAATAATAAATCTGATATTCAATCATTCCCCCTGTTCCAGAATCGTAATCAAAGGAAAATCGCCGTACGGCAGCTGTTCCTGATAACCGTTTCTGCCGCGCAGATCGCCCATGCTTACAGGAGACGGACCGGAATTTGATGAAGAAAGCGCGGAACGGCTGCCCTGCGAAATAATATTCACTGACGGAGGAGCAATACCTGTTACTGTACCGGTTTCTTTTTTCTCGCTCTGAGTCCCGTAATTGACATTAACATTATAAGTAAGAAGATATGGTACTGTATCAAGATAATGATAATTTATATTCCCATTTGGACTGTTCCCGGGATTTGATGTCGTATAACTGTAAACCCCTTCTCCGGGAAATAATTGAATATTTGTAGAAGTCCCCGGTACATAATGTTTCGCTATTTCTGAAAAAGCTTCTTCTCCTTTATAACCATAANGACCTGTCGCATTGTTTATCTGGTTAGCCGCAAGCCAGTCCCTTAATAAATTTCCCCAGTNTNCATAATNGGAATTAATATTTTTGGCCGCCGCTGTTACCGCTGTGTAATTACTTGCNGCAGACCCTATTATATCCTTATAAATTTCCGTGCCTTTAGCGGATTGAATTCTCAGCCATTGAAAAAAAAGATAAACCGTNGCGTAATCATCCAGTACGGCAACCGGACTTCCGTCAGCAGTTTTTTCCGCGTTGTAACGGTTATTCCACACAAAAAAGTTGTTTCCTTTCTTTATTAAATCCGAATTATTATAATCCTTCAAACGATTTTCAGACGGCCCGTAAACAATATACTCNGCGGCGGATGAAAGCCCTTCATCAATCCATGTATCCATCGAAGCNCCTTTTCTGTTGGCAATGGTCAAAGCGAAATTGATCATATGCTGCATTTCATGCGCAAGAGTCCTGTACAGGTTGGCCATATTTTTAAAGCCNGGATATGTGTCAATGTAGATCATGTCNGCNGAATTGGAATTATATACCGTTAATAAATCTCCGCCCCAGAAATAACCTGCGATATATGAAGTGTTTGAAGGCGGATTATAATCGTCTTTGATATCCAAAAGCAGGATGCATAATTTTCCGTCTCCGTCTCCGAGCCAGTCCGCAAGCTGCATGGTATTTGTGGCGACTACCTTTTTGCCGTCGCTGTATAACGCGGGAAACCCGAACACAGGCATCATTTTTAAATAAATATTTTTATCGTATTCCTGCGCAATCATCCGCGCAGTATTGACATCCACGCCGGCGTTAACATCAACCCAGACATTGCAATAGATTCCGGCCGCGAGCAATTCAGCCTGAACCTGATAATTTTTTCCTTTCGCGTCCTGCGCCCAAAAAGATCTTTTATCTTCCTTTTCATCAGGACAGGAAAAAACAAGAAGCGAAAACGCAGCCGCTATTAATAAATATTTTTTCATTTTCTTCCCCTGATAAATTTTTTATCTGCCGTGACAATGTTTATATTTCTTTCCGCTGCCGCACGGGCACAGATCATTGCGGCCGACTTTTGGCTGGCTTCGCGTAACGGTCGCGTTCTCCGGCCTGCTTGCCTTCTGCATCGGCGAAGATTGCGGCTGCGCCGCGCCGCCTCTGCCGGGCGATGTTCCGAAGGAGCCGATGCTGTTGTGGCTTGCCGACTGATTTACGCCGATTGCGCGGTTTACAGGACGCCTTTCCGCTGTTTGTATGCGGATCAAATGAAGCCTTGAAGCGATCTCCTGCCTGATTTCTTCGATCATTTTTTCGAATATCTGAAAGCCTTCCACCTTGTATTCCGTCAGCGGATTTTTTTGCGCGTAATGGCGCAGATAAACCGCTTCGCGAAGCGATTCCATGTTTTCAAGATGATCAAGCCATCTTCTGTCAACAGAGTTAAGATAATTGTCCCTGATAAACAGATTAAAATAATCACGGCCGATAAGATTTTCTTTTTCGTTTAAATCTTTTTCAAGGTCGTCATTAACAAGCTTATAAAGCAAATCAGAGTTTTTTATTTCCCTGCTGCCTTGATCAAGCGTTAGCTGATAACCAAATTTTATGCGCAGATTTTCAGATAAATCCTTGTAAGCCGCGGGCGCGTCTGTTTTCGCCGCCGCGGCGTAATCGTCAATATAATCGCCTGTAATGTCGCATGTCGCGTCGTTTACGCGTTTTTTTAAATCATTGTCTATAAGTATGGCGTCGCGCTGATCGTAAATAAATTTTCTCTGCTGGTTTAATACGTCGTCGTATTCAAGAAGGTGCTTGCGGATTTCAAAGTTGCGCTCTTCAACTTTTTTCTGCGCGTTTTCGATGCTCCTGCTCAGCATCGGATGATTTATCGATTCTCCCGTAGGCATTCCAATGCGCGACATTATGCCCTTCATTTTTTCGCCGCCGAAAAGCCGCATAAGCTCGTCATCCATTGAAATAAAAAATTTGCTTTTTCCGGGATCGCCCTGCCGGCCTGAGCGGCCGCGAAGCTGGTTGTCGATACGCCGGCTTTCATGGCGTTCAGTGCCGATTACATAAAGTCCGCCAAGGCGTTTAACTTCTTCGTAATCGCCTTTCCATTTTTCAAGCTCTTCTTTGTAAATCGCCTTAAACTGCTCTTCGCTTGCGCCGGTCCCGGCCTTCCGCCTTGCGCGGTGTTCAGGATTTCCGCCGAGCTTGATGTCCGTGCCGCGTCCTGCCATGTTAGTTGCAATTGTAACAGAGCCTTTCGCGCCCGCTTCGGCGATTATTAAAGCTTCGCGCGCGTGATTTTTTGCGTTTAACACTTCATGGCGCACTCCCCTTCGCGAAAGAAGCGCGGAAATTTTTTCNGATTTTTCTATNGATACGGTTCCGACAAGCATCGGCTGGCCNTTGCCGTTCGCTTCGGCTATTTCGTCACATAACGCCTTGTACTTGTCGGCGTCGTTTAAATACACCAAATCGTTTTCGTCCTTTCGGGCGACAGGCATGTTTGTCGGGATAACGACAACGTCAAGCTTGTAAATTTTGTTAAACTCGACAGCTTCCGTGTCGGCGGTTCCTGTCATGCCGGATATTTTTTTATACAGCCTGAAATAATTCTGAAAAGTGATTGTCGCAAGAGTCCTGTTCCGCTGCGCTATTCTGATCCTTTCCTTCGCTTCAATCGCCTGATGAAGCCCGTCAGAATAACGCCTTCCGTGCAGAATGCGGCCCGTAAACTCGTCGACAATCTGAACCTGTCCGTCTTCGACAACATAATGAACGTCAATATGAAAAAGTTTATGCGCCCTTAACGCCTGTGTAAAATAGTGAATGTACTCGAAATTTTCTTCGTCATTTATCGCGCCTTTAATCAAATTCCTTTTAACAAGAATTTCTTCGATTGTGGCAAGCCCCTGATTGCTGAAAGAAACATTTTTATTTTTTTCGTTGATTTTATAATCGCCCGTTACTTCTTCTCCGCGCGTTTCATCGGGATATTCGCCGTTTTCTTTTTTCTCAACTTCGCGCAGGCCGCCGAGAAGCTTGTCAACTTCGGCGAATTTAAAAGTATCGTCTTCCGCGGCGCCNGAAATAATCAGCGGGGTGCGCGCTTCGTCAATCAAAATTGAATCNATTTCGTCNACGATGCAGAAATTATGCCCGCGTTGAACGCGGCTTTCAGTATCGCGGTGCATGTTGTCGCGAAGATAATCAAAACCGAATTCATTGTTTGTGCCGTAAGTGATGTCGCATCTGTAATTTTCCTTGCGCTGCGCGTTATCCATGTTTGAAAGAATCGTTCCTACTGTCAGCCCGAGGCAGCTGAAAATNGGACGCATCCAGTCCGCGTCNCGGCTTGCAAGATAATCATTTACAGTGACGACATGAATACCGGTTCCGGGGATCGCGTTTAAATACGCCGCCGCAACCGACATCAGGGTTTTTCCTTCGCCTGTTTTCATTTCGACAATTTTTCCCTGATGCAGAACAATCGAACCAAGCACCTGCACATCGTAAGGACGCTCGCCGATCGTGCGAAGCGCGGCTTCTCTTGCAAGCGCAAAAGCTTCAGGCATAATACTCTCTAAGCTTTCGCCATTTTTATATCTTTCCCTAAACAGCTCTGTCTGACGCGGAAAATCTTCCCCGGAGAGTGATTTTGCCCACGCGTCTTTTTCGTTTACAGATTTTAAAATCGGAAGAAGCGCTTTTACATCACGTTCATTCTGGGATCCGAACAGCAGTTTGATAATTTTATCCAGCATGGGGATAGTATAACATTTCGCAGAAAAAATTTCCAGTAAAGTATCAATAGCGGCGAAGAAACAAAATTATCCGCTTGACTATACAGATTTTTAGTACGATAATATAGCATGCGGGATAAGATACGAATTAAAGATGTGATTGAGCTGTNAGCAAAAATAGCGACCATCATTCTTGCGATAGGTACAATTTATCAATGTTTTAAGGTAGGGGTATAATGAGTATTTTTTTAGCTGTTTTAGGCGTTATAGTTATTATTTATTCGGTATATGGAATCATTGAAAAAATAAAAGAAATAAAAAACAGATCTGCATAACTATTCTAATAATGGCGCTGCCTAATACTTTTCATCCTATAATACGCGCATGGTTTACAGAAACATACGGAAATCCCACTCTTGTACAGGCGCAGGCATGGCCGCTTATCGANAAGGGTGAAAACGCGCTTGCGCTTGCTCCGACAGGAAGCGGAAAGACATTGACGGCTTTTTTATCGGCAATATCGCGNTTTTGCTCTATCGATCAAAATTCCGTTTATAACGCGCGCGAACTTTCAGTAATTTATATATCGCCCCTTAAAGCGCTTAACGAAGANATAAANCGNAATCTGCTGGAACCGTTAGCTGCAATNANATCGCGCTTTGAAAAGGAAGGTCTTGCCTTTCCTGATATAACCGTGGAAACAAGGTCAGGCGACACGCCGCAGTCCGCGCGAAGGCGTTTTTTGATTCATCCGCCTTCGATACTTGCGCTTACCCCGGAAAGTCTCGCGATTTTAATTTTAAACCCGAAAGGCAGACAGGTTCTTTCAAACGTAAAATATTTGATCATAGACGAAGTTCACGCGCTGATTGGAAACAAAAGGGGATCGTATCTTTCATGCCAGATTGAAAGGCTCGCTTCCATCGCGGGCGAGTTTCAGAGGATCAGCCTTTCCGCCACAGTGCGCAATCCGCAGATCACAGCCGAATTTGTCGGCGGAATGACAGCCGTACATGACGGAAAGAATTTTATTTTAAAGCCAAGAAAAATAAATATTATAGCTCCTCAGTCAGAAAAAAAAATTGATTTTAAAATTGAATTCCCGGACATGGAAAACGAAATTTTTTCCACGCGTTATACGCCGATTATCGATTATATTTTAAGGCGGATTTGGGAAGGCTCAACTCTGCTCGTTTTCGCGGAATCGCGCAGAAGGGCGGAAAAGCTCTGTTATTTTTTAAATCAGGAATGTGTGTCATTTTTTAACAGAAACGGCGCTCCTAAAAAACAAAGTACATTCGCAGGCGCTGTCGCTTTTCCGCACCACGGATCGCTTTCCAAAGAACTCCGCCGCAGCGTAGAGAAAGGACTCGCCGAAGGCAGAATACAATGCGTTGTCGCGACGGCTTCTTTGGAACTTGGAATTGACATCGGCAGCATCGACGAAGTAATACTCGCAGGCAGCCCTAATAATATATCGCAGGTTCTGCAGCGCATAGGACGATCCGGGCACAGCGTGGGACAGGTCAGCTGCGGAAGGCTTTTCGCGTTTCACGGAAAAGATCTGCTGCTCGCCGCCGCGTTAAAAAGCGCGGTTGAAGACCGCGACATCGAAGAAATCCGCCCGATAGAAAATCCCTTTGACATTCTTGCGCAGCTTGTATTATCGCTATGTTCGGAAAAAGAAAGAAATATTGACGAACTTTATGATTATATAAAAACATTTTATATTTACAGAACGCTTACAAGGGATTCCTTTAACCGTGTTTTAAAAATGCTCGCAGGTCAGGGGGAAAAATCAAGGTTACGCGACATCAAACCGCGCATATGGATTGATAAAGTTGAGGGAAAAACCGGCGTGCTGGACGGAACCACAACAATGCTTTATATGTCAGGCGGCGTGATTGCGAACAGGGGGCTTTATTCGCTGAGGCTTCAGGACGGAACAAAAATCGGCGAGCTCGATGAAGAATTTGTGTGGGAGCGCGGAACCGGCGACTGCTTTGATTTCGGCGCAAGGGGATGGCGCATAACAAACATAGGAAGCGAATCTGTGGAAGTAATTCCGCTTGACAAACGCGCGGATTTTATCCCGTTCTGGAAAGCCGACGTCCCCTTCAGAAGCGTTAATCTGACAAACAGGCTTCTTTCGCTTCTTGAAGAATATAACAGAACATCATCNGTNAACGCGGGTCTTTCTTCCGCGGCGGAAAGNTCCCTTAAAAGTTTTCTTGATTTGCAGCGTAACATGCAAAAAGGGCTTCCGCTGCCTGATAATAAAAACATTGTAATAGAAATAATAAAGGGAAATGAAGTTAACAGGGATTTTTGTTCCGTTGTTTTTCACAGTTTCCGCGGAGCCCAGATAAATTATCCATTGTCTCTCGCGCTTACATCGGAACTTGAAGAAGCTGTAAAGCTGCGTGTCGCCGGTTTTTCAACTGACGACACAATTCTTTTNTTGATACCGCGTTTTGGCCTTCTTCTTAATGAAGAAAGCGGCGTNGAAGAATTAATGCGCAGCGCTTTGGTTTCACTTAACACTCCAGACAAAGGCGGACTTACAAGGGCNGACAGNCACTTCAGAAACAGGCTTGAAAGCTCTGGCGTATTCGGAGCTGCGTTCCGCGAAGCGGCCGAGCGCAGCCTGCTTCTTCCAAAGGCGGCTTTCGGCAAACGCACTCCGCTTTGGATCATGCGCCAGAGATCAAAGCGTCTTTTTGATTCTGTCGCGGCNGAAGACGGCTTNCCTGTCACNGCGGAAGCNTGGCGGCACTGTCTTGCCGATACGTTCGACATGGATGGTTTTCATGATCTTATTTCGTCAATAAACAGCGGTAATATAAAAATATCCTATTTTCACACTAACAGCCCGAGCGTGTTTTCAAAAGACATTGTCAGGGAAGAAACAAATGCCTTCATGTATGAATATGACGAGCGCCATGACCTTGCCGGCCTTAAATCCGCGACGTTATCTGACAAGGTAATCAACGACGCTATCAATAACGCGGCGCTGCGTCCTGCACTGAAAGCCGGGGTTATTGAAAGTTTTGTTTCAAGGCTGCGAAGAGAAAAAGAAGGCTACGCGCCAGATGACGCTCTTTCGCTCGGCGAATGGGTTAAAGAGCGAATCGCGGTTCCGTCTGACGAATGGGAGATACTCTGCGGTTTTATTCCNGCNCAGTCAAACGCTGTAAAAGAATTATTTGAAAGCGGNAAAATTAAATTTGTTACGCGAAACGGAGCTTCACCGGCATCGGTTGTCCACCGCGAAAATGAAAGCCAGTGGATTTGCGATCCTTTAAGCTTTTTGGGACAGTGGCTTCGNTATGAAGGACCGGTATCACCGGATCGAATNTGCGCNGTCTTCGGCGTANGCGCCGCCGAAGCGGAAGACGCAGTCAGCGCGCTTGCCGAAATCGACGAAGCCGTTAATGACGTGGAAATAAAAGATGATAATATTACACACGCTTCGCTTTTAGTCTGCGATCGTGAAAACCTTGAAATGCTCCTTCGCATTTCGCGCAAAAAAGAACGCCCCGTAATCAGGGAATTTCCGCCCGCTGTACTCGCCCCCTTTCTTGCGCTTCGTCAGGGACTGGCAGGCGCGGATAATGAACATCACGGCGCTTTCAGAAAAAATCTTTACGCGTGGACCGCGCCCGCAAAATTATGGGAAACAGAAATTTTATGCGCAAGAAACGCAAATTACGATGCTGAAAAATTAAACCGGCTGTTACGCGAAGAAAAGCTCGTATGGTACGGCGCAGGAAAGGAAAAAATCGGATTCTGCCGCCCAGAAGACCTTGACCTTGTTTATGATCCGGAAAAAAAATACAAGGAAAGCGGCGTTCAGGATACATCAGGCGACGACGCTTCGCGGGAAATGTCAAGACTCGCGGCTTCACCGTTTTTAAGCCGGCCGCGCGATTTCTGGGAAATAAAAAACGAGCTTGCCTGCGCAAGCGTTACGCGAAATATCAACAGCCGCGCATGCGCGCAGGCGCTGTGGCGGGAAGTCTGGGAAGGAAACCTGACATCAGATTCATTTGAACCTGTAAGAAGGGGGATTGAAAACGGTTTTATTCCCAAAGAGGCGGAAATGCAGCAGGCTAAGGAAATACCCCAGCCTTTCGGACGGCGCGGGCGCATCCCAGGGGCGCTTAAAAACCGCTGGAAAAGCGGTGCGCCTGTATACGGAAGCTGGTTTTCATTAACCGCAGGCGATTTCACTGATGAAATTTCATCTAACGCCAGCGCGCAGGAAGCTTCGGACAGTAAGCCCGCGTTTTCAGATCCTTTGGAAGAAGACGCTATTAACCGCGACCGCGTCCGCCTGCTGCTGGATCGGTTCGGAATCCTTTGTCGTCCGCTGCTTGAAAATGAATCGCCCGCTTTTTCGTGGTCAAAACTTTTGCCAATAATGCGGCGCATGGAACTGTCTGGCGAGCTTGTTACGGGACATTTTTTCTCAGGGATCAGTTCGCTGCAGTTCGCGCCGCCTTCAATCGCCGCGGAACTTGAACAAGCCCAAAAATTCACAGGCATTTACTGGATGAACGCATCAGATCCCGCAAGCCCCGCCGGTCTTGACATTGAAAATACTGATTACAAATTATGCGCAAGAAGCGCGAATAACAGGTTGTATTTCAAAGGCGCCGCGTTAATCGCAATTTCGGTAAAAAACGGCAGAGAGCTTCAAATTAATATCGAAAAGGACGATCCTGTTATTGACAGTTTAATCGAACTTTTTAAAATACCGCGCACAAGAAACGTACTGCCCGAAAAAAAAATATTAACGGAAAAAATTAACAATAANACCGCCGCGGAAAGTATTTTTTCAGAACGTTTTAAGGCTCACGGTTTTGTAAGCGACAGGGGAAAACTTGTGTTATGGTGAAAATCTTTCATTNTAATTATTNTCCCTGAACAAAAACCGCTTCNCCTTTTGCGATATTTACAGATTTNAAAACCAGCCTGACAATATCGTTAGGTGACACATTTTTGTTCAGGGCGGTCTGTGTCTCAAGGCCGAGCTGCGGAATCAAGACAGACCAGCGGCTGCCCTTGTTTTCGATCGCTACCGCGTCAAAAAGCTCGTCCTTTTTTCCGGAAAGATAGACCATAATCCAGTGATTTACAGAAGCTCTTTCCGCGTGCGTTACCGCGGCGGCGGCGGCTTCGCTGTAACCCAGGCGCTCTGATATATCGCCTGCGGAAAGAATTTTTCCGCCTGCGAGAAAAGCACGAATCTGAATATGTGCGAGCAAATCGGTGTAACGGCGAAGGGGGCTTGTCACCTGTGTATAAATTTCAAGACCAAGCCCCTGATGCCGCCCGGGTTTAACAGAAAGAACGCGCGGCCTCATGCAGCGGCGCAGCTGAAGCGAACCCGCAAGGCCTGTCTTTGCTGTCCTTTGACTGTCAAGTTCAACTTCCTGGCTGATATACGGAAAGGGAAGCGCCCTTGAAGCCGCCCAGTTCCCCGCTCCTTCGTTAGCTGCAATCATACATTCCTTCACAAGAAGGCTGCTCTTGCAGTCGGGGATTGGTTCAATGCTGACAGTTTCATTATCAGATGTGATGTGAACTTCGGTGTAGATAATATTCACGGCCCCGTCAGCGGATCGTTTTTCTGAAAGCTTAAGCGAAAGATCATAAAGAGCGCATAACGGCGGGCCGCCGTCATTAATCAAAACATCGGCTTCTTCATACGTTAAACGGCGCACCCTTACAACGGACGAAAAAATTTCGGTGTCTGTCACTTTCGCGTCACGGCTGATTGTCATTTTAAAAGTAAGAGCCGCGGATTTTTCGCTTAGCCCGAGCGCGAAAACCGGAATCGAATCTTCATTAAGCATTCTTGCGGTTCCTTCGGGAAGGTAAAGTGTGGCGCCGCGATCGCGCGCTTCTTTTTCGGCAGGGCTGTCAAATGCGATTGAAGAAGCGGGATCGGCGATATGAACATAAAGCGTATAATTCCCGCAAGAATCAATTTCCAGGGAAACAGCGTCGTCAGGATCGCTTGACCACGGACTGTCAATCGCGAAGGACTCAAGATCGCAGAGATCGCGCCTTCCTTCATCTGAAGCAAAAACAGGGGACGGCGGATCAATTTTAGAATTTGCGGAAGAAAGAGAAAGACCGTATCTTGAAGGGTGCGGGTTAATCATGTTAGTCCAGAAACCGGTTTTTAAAAGAAGCGAATGCGCGTCTTCCGGCGTTTCACTTAACTTTAAATCTTTCATTGTGCGGCTTTTCTGCGATTTGCCGTAAGCAAGCGATTCAACATCCTGCAAAAAACGCGCAAGCTGTTTCTGCGTAGAATCATCTGGCGGAATTTTCTGCTGCGGGTTTTTCATTTGAGCAATTATGTAATTAAGAAACTGCGTTCTCTCGTCCGTGTCGCGCAGCTTCTCGCCGCGCCTTGTTTCCTCCGCGGTTACTTCCTGCGCGTTTTTCGGCATGATTTCTTCGATTGTGCCGGAAAAATAAAGCCCGTCGCGCAAAAGACAATAGACCGCGTACGCGGAAGACGGAGTGTAACCGCCGAAAATCAAAGACGCGGCGTCTTTAATATTTAACGGCGCGTTTTCGCCGGATAAAAGTTCCCGCGCTTCTTTAACGGCTTTTAAGCTATCAGGAGAAAAAATATCAATATTGATAAAATCAAAATTTTTTAAAGGCCCGCCGTGAATCAGCTCAATATCTTTATCGCGGACCTTTATTAAATCGCCGTCAGGCAGAGCTATCGAAAATTTACCGTCCGCTTTTTCCTTTACAATCGCTGGTTTGCTTTTGTAAATAACAAGCGCGCCTTCATTAATCATAACCTGAGTATAATCAATTTAAAATTTTATTACAGCACTCCCGGTTACTTACATCGCTTCCACATACACGCTGTCGCGCAGTTCATTCGCGTGCGTGCGTATCCGCCTTAACGCCCTTCTTTCAATCTGGCGCACGGTCTCCGGGGATATATCAAATTTTTCGCCGATTTCCCTTAATGTGTGTCTGATGCATCCGTTCAGTTGATAACGGTAATTGATGATGCGTCTTTCATTTTCAGGAAGCTTGTTCAATATCCTTGCCGTGCTGTTATGTGATTCACGCTTCATTAAATCGAGCTCGGGATTGTATGTATAGTCTTCGTGAATATCCATGACGCTTGTGATATCGTCATTGTTCTGCTCCAGATTGATCGAATCAGCCGCCATAAAGAAATATGAATCAACTTCCTTTACCGGAATGCCCAGTTCCTTCGCGATATCAGCGCTGCTAGGCTGATGCATCAGGTTCTGGCTCAGAACATGATACGCGCGCTGTATCTTGCGGACAGTTTCTTCCTTGCGTTCAGGCAGACGGACAATACGCCTTTTGCTTGTTATATACCTGCTCATAAACTGGCGAATCCACCAGCTCGCGTACGTGCAGAAACGGGCGTTCTTTCTATAATCGAATTTTTTGGCGGCATGGATAAGGCCGATATTTCCTTCCTGAATTATATCCATTACGGGAACTTCAGGCACATTGAACAGCCCTGCGATTTTCATTACAAGCCGCAGATTCGAGTTTACAAGTTTATTCAGCGCCGTTTTCGACACAGCTTCGTTATCGGAAGCCTGGATTTTTTTAGACAGTTCAATTTCTTCATCGAATGTTAAAAGAGGAAACGCTTTTATTTGCCTGAAATAAATCTCAAGCAGATTATCGCTGGATTTGGGTTCTTTTTTCTGCATTTTATCCTCCGTTATTCAGGCGATCGGCTTTAATGCCGTCAGCCTTCATACGCTTTATATAGCAATATTTGTGCCAAGTTGTGAAAAACCGGTAAAAAAGCGCGTAAGTCCTTACTACATATAGAGTTATGTTTACTTACATTAATTATAATGATGCAAATAAATCAATTTTGTATCTTTTTTTATACACTAAATATAAAAAATTACACTAATGCGCTGTATTAAAGAAAATCCCTTCATTAATACTGATAAAATATGTTATGATAAATCATGGATTGCGGAATAAAGGCGACCGAAAGAAACGGAAACATTTATTATTATGTGCAATGGTCGCCGCTCGCCAAAGCGGACAAATATTCGATTATCTCAAGAGTCCCCGCGGTTGCGGGCGTTTATGAAATTTACTGGATGGACGATTGCAAGCACCTGCGGCTCTTTTATGTGGAAAAAACAAATTACGGCGGACTCAGAAGCGAGCTTCGCAGGGTAACAGACCCCGAATTATGCGCGAATGACATAAAAACAAAAAAAATTCTTGAAGAAAAAGAAATCTGGTACAGGTACGCAACGACAGATTCCGCAAGAATTATGGATGATGTAATATGGTTTTTTATAAGAACATATTTTCCTGAAAATACCGAAATAAAAAATTCAGGACGTTACAAAGACGATAATATATTCCTGAAGGAGTCCGCTCCGGATAAACTTATATGGGTGCCTTAAGATCATGATTGAATACATTGTCCCTTCCAATATTGACGACAGAATTCTAAACCGCGCGGCGCATTTGCTTGAAAACGGCGGATTAATCGCCCTGCCGACCGACACAAGCTGGAGCATTGTCTGTTCCATTAAATCGCCCGAAGCGATTAAAAAATTAAGAAAACTTTCAGGCGAAAGGGAAGAACGCCACTTTACGCTTTTGTGTTCCGGTGTTTCGCAGTTTGTTGACGTTTGTAAACTTGACAATTCACGCTTCAGGCTGATAAACCGCCTTACGCCCGGGCCTTATGTTTTTATTTTGAACACGCATTACGGCACAGAAAAATATTTAGATATCCGCCGAAAGGAACTTGGAGTGCGCATTCCCGATTACCCTGTCCCGATCAAATTGATAGAAACATTAAAGTCGCCGCTTTATTCCATAACCGCGAAAAAAAGCATGTGCGCGGGAAACGACGGTGACGATATACAAGAAAAAAATGAACATTCAAGAAGCGGCAGGAATGAAAAAAACCATTCGTTAACAAATGAAGAAATGCAGGTTTTATCAATCCCCGAAGACCAGCTTTTTGAAAACGGCTACGAACTTGAAAGTATCGAAGGACTCGATATGATTCTTGATTCTGGCGAAGAACGCGAAAGGATTTTTTCCACCATTCTTGATATGTGCGAAGAAGAGATCACTGTTCTGCGCAAGGGCGCGGGAGCGTGGCCTGTCTGACTTATTTTTAAAAATCTTCATGCCTGCCGCAATAAACAACAATTCTTTGTTGTGAATTTTAATAATAATATATAGAATAAATTAAATGCCGAAAAAGAAACTGCGCAACAAAATTAAATTTATCTTCAGAAGAAGGATTATGGTAATTCTGTCCCTTCTGGGGCAGATAGCGCTGCT
Organism: Treponema sp.; assembly: GCA_009786495.1. The sequence continues at coordinate 1,550 of WQTB01000006.1, read as the reverse complement.
TATTTTTTTAATTGCGGGAACGGGAATTTATCTTCAGTATTCCTATCTTGTTTTGTCATTTATCAGCGTAATCGTCTGCATTTATATTATCAACAAGCATGAAAAAGCGGGCTTTAAACTTACGTGGATTTTTCTTATTCTGCTTTTTCCGATTTTCGGCGGAATACTTTATATAATGCTGAATTTCTGGTCAAACCCGAAAAAAATGAAAAAAGCGATTGACCGTAACATCATGGAAAGCAGGGATTCTTTTTTTCTTCCCGGAAACCGGCTTGACGAACTTATCGACACATTTCCTGAATTCAAAACTCAGGCTTATTACCTGCAGGAGTACGCGGGCTATCCTGTGTACAGCAATACAAGGCAGCAGTATCTTCCTTCAGGCGAAATGTTTCACAAGATAGTTCTTGAGGAGCTTGAAAAAGCGGAAAAATATATTTTTTTGGAATTTTTCATAATAAAAGAAGGATACATGCTGAATTCCATTCTGGAAATACTGGAAAAAAAAGCGAAGGAAGGCCTTGAAGTAAGAATCATGTACGACGACATGGGATGTTTTTTTACGCTTCCGCCTGATTTTAACAAGACGCTCGGACGCAAAGGAATTAAAACATTTATTTTTAACCGGTTCAGGCCAATTGTTTCGTCGCTGCAGAACAACAGGGATCACCGTAAAATTATTTCCATAGACGGCAAGGTCGCGTTCACGGGCGGCCTGAACCTTGCCGACGAATACATTAATGTCGTTGAACGTTTCGGTCACTGGAAAGACGCCGCTGTCATGCTGGAAGGAGACGGCGCATGGTCTTTAACGCTGATTTTTTTGCAAATGTGGAATCTTGGCACTAAAACAAAAGATGTTTACAGGAATTTTTATCCGTGGAGCGAAGACATAATCGAACACACGGAAAAAGGCGTCGCCGAAGGATTTGAAAAATGGGGATATGTTCAGCCTTACGCTGACAGCCCCATCGATCATGAAAATGTCGGCGAGCATGTCTACATTCAGATTATAAATCAGGCAAAAAAATATGTTTACATAAATACGCCGTATCTTATTGTTGACGACAATCTTCTTTCGGCGCTTTCCCTTGCGGCGAAAAGCGGCGTTGATGTGCGCATAATAACACCGCACCGCTGGGATAAATGGTTTGTCGCGATTTTATCGCGGTCATATTACCGCAGGCTCATTAACGCGGGCGTAAAAGTTTACGAATACACTTCGGGTTTTAACCACGGAAAAACATTTGTCGCTGACGACATACTTGCTACCGTCGGAACCACAAACCTTGATTTCCGCAGCCTGTATCTTCATTTTGAATGCGGCGTTTTAGTTTACGCAAGTAAAATTGTTTCAGACATTAAAGATGATTTTCTTCGCACCCTGCCAATCTCAAAGGAAATTACACTGAAAGACTGCGCGTCAAATATTTTCCAGCGGATAATTCCTGACGTACTTCGTGTCTTTGCGCCTTTAATGTAAAAAATTTAGATTGAAAGTTATAAGAGCAAATGTTTGTAATGATATATTTGAAAGAAATGAAAATATT
>WQTB01000005.1 GCA_009786495.1 Treponema sp. | reverse complement strand
TACAGCTCCACAAAAAGTTTTATCCGCTGTTTTTCCCGAAGCATGAGAAACGAAGTATACGACAAGGGAATAAGCATTACAACAATAAGCCCCGGAGCCGTCGCGACAGGTCTTTACAATCTGCCGCCGCGTTATCTGAAACTTGGCATCAGGCTTGGAATNATAATGACGCCGGAACGCCTTGCTTCGCTTGCGGTGAAAAAAATGTTTCAGAGAAAAAATGAATTTATCCCCGGCGCTTTTATCAACAGGCTTTTTATTTTTATTGTGATAATTTTGCCGGAAAGGCTTATAAGAAAATTAAAACAAAAAATTGACGGCAGGCTCAAATTAACAGTTTGATGCCGCCTTCCATTTATGTTATATTATTTATATGAAGCAATGCCCTTGCGGTTCAGGCCGCGATTATACAGAATGTTGCCGTCAATATATAAGCGGAAAAACAAAACCGCCCACAGCCGAAGCGCTGATGCGGAGCCGCTACAGCGCATACGCGGAACATGAGATCGATTACATTATAAAAACCTGCGTACACCGCGATAAGGACAATATCGATTATAAATCTACGCGCGACTGGAGCGAAAAATCAAAATGGCTCGGACTTAAAATAATTTCTGTTAATAAAGGCGGCGCTGCTGACACGGAAGGAACAGTCGAATTTGAAGCGTCCTACGAGCAGGACGGGCTTAAGGATGTGCATCATGAAGCCGGCAGATTTAAAAAAGAAAACGGAGAATGGATTTATATTGACGGGCGTGTTTTTCCACACACCATTGTGCGTTCATCGCCCAAGACAGGAAGAAACGATCCCTGTCCTTGCGGCAGCGGAAAAAAATATAAGCATTGCTGCGCTTAAAATTGGAGATTGTCATGAAAAATATCCGCAGCAATATAAAAAAAATATTAATTGTATTGATAATACTTTCTTTGTCAGGCTTGTCTGTATGCGATGATAATATGTGCTGGGTTTGCATTGGATCGGGAAGCTGCTACGAATGCAGCGGCAAGCCGATCATCGACAGCGATTCATGTCNTGTTTGCAAGGGCAGCAGAAAATGTTTTAANTGTAACGGCACAGGCAGAGCGCCGTACAGGTANCCCTAATCATTATCTTTGNTTTTTGCTTCCTGCATTAGAATTTTAATTAGTTCATCCAAATCCCTTTGCGGCACCTGTTCATCTTTTATCTGAACTGTTTTAATTTTTCCGGTATCATCATCGATAATATATAAATTGCCGTTTATGGTATATACCTTTTTTCCCATATAATACTCCTTAATATATTATTTACAGGATGTCCAGTTAATCGCGTTCTTTAATAATTTTTGAAACTGCGGATTGAGCCATACAGGAAGAAGATGGCCTGATGATAAAAGGCAGACGCGCCCCTTGCCCTGCGTGCGCACATAACCCGCCGGGTATAATCCCGCAGGCGTGTTAAAATACGGCTCTTCCTGATATTTTTTTTCATCTCCCTGCTGCGGCGAATATGACGCGAGAATTACATCGGCGTCCTGCGCCGTTATCTCGATCCTGTAATGCTCGTCAACTTCACAAAAAAGCTCCACGCCTTCCGTTACAGGATGCGGCTTTAAGGGAGCTACGGTAACAGGGCAGTTGTTCGGATGGCCTAGAAAACGGCAGCCTATCATATCGTCAAACGCTTTGGAATTTTTACTGTTAACGGCGGTGCTGTGAACAGCTACTAATCCTCCGCCTCCTTCGACATAATCAATGAAAGCCTTTTGCATTTCGTCTGTTCTCCATGGCTGCTTGTCGGTCTGTGATACTTCGTCGGATTTGCACATAAGAACAACAGGGTACTGCTTTAGCATATTCACGGAAAAATCATTCGCATTTAAAATAATATCAAACTCAAATCCATTTTCCTTTAACGGCGCGATACCGTCTATTGCAGTTTGACCGGGATGCCAGTAATCATCGCAAAGCAAAAGCGCTTTCATTTTATTCTCCTTAATAATTGATAAAGTATAACACACAAAAAGCCGCGCCGCCACTAGCCAGCCGCCGTTAACCGATTTATACTGTATTCATGCTTGATTATAAATTTATCGCAGAAAATAAATCCGCAGTATCCGCGAATATTGCCGATCGTTTTATGAAAGCCGATGTTGAAACCGTTGTAGCCCTTTACAACAAACGGACAGAACTGACTACAAATCTTCAGTCACTGCAGAAAAGACGCAACGCTAATGCCGACGCAATGAAGGGCAAGCTTGAAAAAGAGCAGCGCGACGTTCTTATCGAAGAAGGCAAAAAACTTAAGGATGAAATCGCCGCGGCGGAAAATGATCTTGCCGCCGCAGAAAAAAATCTTTTAACAGAAGCCAGAAAAATCCCGAACATGGCGCATCCTGACGCGCCCCTTGGCAGGGAAGACAAGGACAACCTTGAAATAAAAAGATCGGGAAAAATTCCGGAATTTAAATTTGAACCCGCGGATCATGTAAAGCTAGGAACCGATCTTGATATAATCGATTTTGACGCCGGAACCAAAGTATCGGGTGTAAAATTTTACTATTTAAAAAACGAAGGCGTTTTTCTTGAGCTAGGACTTGTGCGTTATGCGCTTGATATACTGCAGAAAAAAGGCTTTACTCCGTTTATAACGCCTGACGTAGCGCGCGAAGAAATTCTTGAAGGCATCGGCTTTAATCCGCGCGGCGCTGAATCGAATGTCTATACAATAGAAGGCGAAGACGCGTGCCTTGTCGGAACTGCGGAGATCACTTTGGGCGGTTATTATTCCAATACAATCCTTCCGCGCGAAAAACTTCCGCTTCGCATGGCCGGGCTTTCCCACTGCTTCAGGCGCGAAGCAGGCGCCGCAGGCCAGTTTTCCAAAGGGCTTTACCGCGTACATCAATTTACAAAGGTGGAGATGTTTGCTTTCTGCCTGCCGGAAGAATCAAACCGCTTTCATGAAGAGCTGCGTTCCATAGAAGAAGAAATTTTTGAAGGTCTTAATATTCCTTTCCGCGTAGTTGACACCTGCACGGGCGACCTTGGCGCTCCCGCTTACCGCAAGTGGGATCTTGAAGCGTGGATGCCCGGGCGCAACGGCGGCGAATGGGGGGAAGTTACGTCAACTTCAAACTGCACGGATTATCAGGCAAGGCGGCTTAACATAAGATTCAAGGATACAGACGGCAAAAATAAATTTGTTCACATGCTTAACGGGACAGCCGTCGCTGTTTCGCGCGCGATTATCGCGGTACTTGAAAATTTTCAGCAGGAAGACGGAAGCGTAAAAATTCCGCGCGCGCTTGTACCGTACTGCGGCTTTGATACAATAGGGAGAAAGCGCAATGGTTAAAACAAAATCTTTTAAAGCTGTTTTTATCCGCAGGGCATTAATTCTGACGGCGCTTTGCGCGTTAACCCTGCCGCTTACAACCTGCGAAACATTGCAGGCGCTTTTGCCTGAGCCAATCGTTACGCTTCGTTCGGTAGAACTTGTAAATGTAACTTTTACCGGCATCGAAATTTTATGCAAGGTGAATGTAGAAAACCGCACAGCCCTTGAAATTCCCGTTCCTGATTTTGACTGGGAATTATTTATAAACGCGAACCCGTTTGTAAAGGGAGCAATTGAATCAGGCGGCTCCATGAAATCGCGGCAGACGAATATTGTAGAAATCCCAGTAAGCCTTGGCTATGTTGATATTTTTAACGCCTTTCAGTCATTAAAGGGAGGCAGGACCGCGGATTATTCGATTGCGTTAGGTGCAAAACTAAATATCCCGGTTATCGGGGAAAAAATCTGGAATTTTGTGCATAACGGAATTCTGCCTGTCCTGCAAATACCTAAGTTTTCGGCTCCTTCAATGAAAATTGACAGTATAGATTTTTCGCAGGTTCAGCTTGCTTTTTCCATAAATGTTGAAAACCCCAATGATTTTGAAATTCCGTCTCCTCAGCTTCTTTACGATTTTTTCATAAACAGGAGCGAATATAATTCTGGCGTTACCGTTTCCTCAGCCCCGCTTGCGGCAGCGGCGGTTACTCCTGTCGTTATCGCCCTGACCCTGCGCTATACAGATCTTTTCAGAGCGGTTTCCGGTTTGATAAATCTTGGCGAAGCGCCCGGTCTTGTCGCGTTAAGGGGCGGTTTCGGAATTCCCGCGTTCGCTGATGAAACGGTTCGCCAGGAAATAACAGGCGTAATCCCGATTTTGAAACCGCCGTCAATCAGTTTCAGGGGAATAAGCGTTAAGGATTACAGCCTGACAAAAATCGATTTTGAACTTTCGTGGGAAATTGAAAACAATAATAATTTCGCGATGAATGTAAGCGATCTGTCCTATAACTTCGCGGTTAATAATTCCCAGTGGTCCAGCGGAAAAGTCCCCGGCTCTCCGCGCGTAAGCCCTAACTCAAAAACAGNCGTCGCCCTTGAATTTTCCTTAAATAACCTTGCGATTGTCAGCGAAATTATAAACATCATCACAAGGGGAACAAATATCGCGTATACAATGAACGGAAACCTGAGCCTTGGCGCGGATATCGCAAGCCTTCCGAACTATCAAACGCCGTTTAATTTTGCAGGTAATACAAGTCTGACAAGATAGGGATTACAGATTTTACACTTCCCTTGTCAACTTAGTCCGCTATGGACTAAGTTTATAGTATGAAAAACAGAGAAAATTACTTTTAAAGAAGGCTGGGAAGACTTGACAGACTAAGAGCTGTATGAGATGTTTTATAGCGATATGACCTGAGAAGAATATAAAAAAATTTCTTGATTTTGATTTGCTGCAGAATTTTTTAATGACAAACGCGTTTAATGAACTGCCTATAACCAACGATTATCTCAAAGCCTGCAATGAACTGCCAAAAAACCAAAATTTTTTTAAATTTTACTTGACATATTGTACTAGTACACTTAGAATTGTACTAGATGAATAGTACAAGATTGAAAGCGGCGGAAAAGGGCGTTAAAACGGTTGACCATGAGGAAACAATCAATTTTACGCTTGACCCCGCAAATGAAGCTCCCATTTACAGGCAGATTATCCAGCAGATTGAGTACGCTGTTCTTTCGGGGCGGGTGAAAAAGGGCGACAAGCTTCCGACAATCCGGTCGCTCGCGGTTGACCTTAAAACCAACCCCAACACCATCGCGCACGCTTACAACGAGCTTGAAATCCGCGGGGTGCTGGAAACGCAGGTAGGCAGCGGCACTTATGTTTCTGACAAAAAACCTGTAAAGGAAGATGACAGCCTGAACCGGAAAATCCGCGAAGTTGTTGCGCGGTTTATACAGGAGCTCCGCGATCTTGGCGTTGAAAACAGGGAACTGGTCAAATTGATTGAATCATATATCAAGGGGGAAAATAATGGGCGCAGCAAATAACGGCTTTCAATCGCCGGTCAGAAAAAAGAAAGATCACACGCTTATGCTTATAAGACTGATCATTCTTTTAATAACAGCGGTTGTTTTATCAATTGTTTACCATCTGCCGGAAAAAACTTCTTTCCATTTACAGGACATAACGGGAATGTGGGCGGGCTTCGCGATTTTTCTTGCGGCGCTGCTCTTTGTTTTTTCGATCCATAAAGTTGACGAATGGGAAAGGGCGATTGTGCTGCGCTTCGGAAAATTCCGCAAGGCGAAGGGGCCGGGTCTTTTCTTTCTGCTTCCGCTCGCGGACAGAATTTCCCAGATTGTCGATATCCGCATCAGGGTGTCGGATTTTTCCACGCAGAAAACTTTAACCGGCGATTCTGTCACTGTCGATGTCGACGCGATCTGCTTCTGGCTTGTGTGGGATCCGCAGAAAGCTGTTTTGGAAGTTGAAAATTATGTTGACGCTGTTTTGCTTTCTTCAAAGACCGCTTTGCGCAATTCAATTTCGAATCACGATCTTTCAACCTTTCTTGAACGCAGCGATATTATCGAAAAACAGATTCAGGGCGATGTTGACAAAAAAACAACTGAATGGGGAATTACTGTTTTGCACATCGAAATTACCGATATTCAGATACCNGAAGCGCTTCAGGATTCGCTTTCGCGCGTCGCGCAGGCTGAACGCGAAAAGAAGGGCCGCGTTCTGTTAGCTGAAGCCGAAATTGAAATCGCGCGGAAGCTTGAAGAAGCGTCGCAGATTTACATACGCAACGAGCCTGCCATGAAGCTTAAAATTCTTTCCATATTAAATGAAGGATTAAAAGCGGGTAATTCAATGATGCTTGTTCCGAACACCATTACAGAAGAATTAAAATCGACTGATATTTTCGGACTTCAGGCGTTAAACGAAATCAAGAAAAAAACAGGAGGATAAAATGGTTGTAGTAAAAGCAGATAACGTGGTAAAAGATTACGCGCTGGACGGACAGACTGTGCACGCGCTTCGCGGCGTTAATCTTGAGTTTAAAGCCGGTGAATTTTCCGCGATCGCAGGGCCTTCTGGGAGCGGAAAGTCGACATTTTTGCATCTTGCGGGCTGCCTTGATACGATCACTTCGGGGAACATCATCGTAGGCGGCGACGATACCAAAAATATGCCGCGTAAAGAACTCGCGCTTTTAAGGCGCCGCCACATCGGGTTTATTTTTCAGGCATACAATCTGATTCCTGTGCTTTCGGTCGAGGAAAATGTTTCATTCCCGCTTTCGCTTATGGGCATTGAAAAAAAAGAAATAAAAGCGCGGACAGCGAAAGTTTTAAGCGAAGTCGGCCTTGAAGGAATGGAAAAACGCCGCCCGAAAGAAATGTCAGGCGGACAGCAGCAGCGCGTCGCTATCGCCCGCGCCCTTGTAAAAAAACCCGCGATAATACTCGCGGACGAGCCGACCGCGAACCTTGATTCAAAAATAGGGCGCGAAATTCTTGAACTTATGCTTGAACTGAACAAGTCGGAAAAAACAACTTTTATTTTTTCCACACATGATCAAATGGTGATGGATTACGCGCGCCGCCTTGTGCGCATACGCGACGGCCAGATCGAAAGCGATGAAGAAAAATGATACTTCGTATCATGTTCGATTTAAGCGCGCGGCAAGAAGCCGCGTAAAAATGAGGTTATCATGAAACTGTCAGGTATTTGGGAACTGAAAAAAATGGCGTTTCGCAATCTTGCGCGTCACAAGGTAAAGACAGTGCTGACATCCCTTGCGATCATGGTGAGCGTGGCGGTTTACATTTTTCTAAACAGCTGGCTAGGCGGAATGCAGATCGAGTCGCGCAGAAATATCGTAAACTACGAAATAGGGGCCGCGAAACTTCAGACAAATCTCTACTTTGAAAAAAAGGACGAGATGCCAAGCTACGAAAATTTCAGGGACTGGGAAATTTTAAAACAAGCGCTTGATAACGAAGGTTATGTAAGCGCGCCGCGTTATGTGTTTTCGGGAACCATGTTTTCTTTATCAGGCTCCGCGCCAATCAGGTTTTACGCAGTTGATCCCGCGTCCGAAAAAGAAGTTCTGCGCTATGTTCCCTATGTCGATTTCGGGCGTTATGTGCAAGACGGAAAATTTGAAATCGTTCTTGGCACAGTCGCGGCTGAAAAACTCAAGATTGGAATTCCTTCACGTCCCCTGCGCATGGAACTTGAAGAATTAATCAGGGTGACGGCGCATAACAGTTCCGACGCGGAATTTATCCGCTCGCTTTATGAGCCCGCGCAGAAATCCTCGTTCGATCTTTTTTCGCCTGAAGACACAAGGGCGAAAGAAGGCAATGAGCGTATGGTTTTAAAAAGCGGCGTTTCAAGAGCCAATCTTGACCGGTACTGGAATTTAATCGCGGCGACAGATCGCAACAATGTAAGGATCAACGCGACCATCGATATAAGAGCTGCTCCCGACATGATTCGCGCCGACAAGTGGGAAGGAGAACTGTGGCCTGCGTTACGCGAACAGGACAGAGCGGCCGTTCAGTCGGCATACGAATACGCCGATTTTATGAACGCGTATCTTTTAACAGCTCAGGACGAAGCGGTTCTTGCTTCCGTTCTTGACGCGATGATCCGCGCGGGTTTTCAGGGCGCGGTAAATCACATCAATCAGGCTTTTGATGTAGTAGTTGTCGGAGTAATCAATTCGCCTGCTCCTCTTCCAAACGGAAACACCGCGTTCATTCCGTTAGACGCATTGCAGGATGAAGCCGGCATGATGCTCGAAGGCGCTGTGACAGAACTTGTGATAAGGGAAAAAGGCGTTTCTGACGACAGGCTTCCGGGCGCAAGCGAAAGCGCCGCCGCGATAACATCGGCCTTATCCCGCGGGCTTGCGGCTCTGGGACGGACTTTGCCCGAAGACCTTGGCGTTCGCACATGGCGCGATTATATGGAAGATTATCTAAATTACGAAGCGATTCAGATCGGAATGCCGCAGGTTCTTGCGTTCCTTCTGCTTCTGCTTTCGTTCCTTGGAATTTCCAACACAATACTGCTTGCAATCCTTGAGCGCACAAAAGAAATTGGAATGATGAGAGCAATGGGAATGACTGACGGGCAAATGGTTATGACATATATGCTGGAAGCCGGATTTTTGGGGCTGCTTGGATCGCTGCTTGGAATTATCGCGGGCTGCCTGATAAATTATCCGATGGTAAAGTACGGCATCGACTTTTCCGCGATTGGCAATTTGATGAGCGACGGCATCGGTTTTCGCACGACAGCGGTTTTCAGAAGCACATGGAATATTCCAGTAATTATCGGTTCAGGAATTGTCGCGACTTTGCTCGCATCGTTAGTTGCAATTTTTCCGGTGCGCAGGGCTGTGAAGATGCCGATAACAAGCAGTTTAAGATTCGAGTAACGGAGGCGTAAATATATGAATGAAGAAAATAAAAGAGGCGGAACTGCCGTCCTTATCAAAATCGCCTACCGCAACATTTGGCGTAACATGAGGCGCACCCTTTTCTGCTTTACCGCGGTCGGAATAGCGGTTCTATTCATTGTGATTTATTCTTCGATGATAGAAGGGATGGCAAGAAGCATTAACGATACCGTGCAGGTGTACGAACTTGGACACATCACGGCGGTATCATCCGAGTATGAAGCGCAAAGCGAATATCTTCCCGTGCAGTACCCTGTCGCGGACGGAAGAAGCTGGAAAAGCCTTGCAGCCGAGATAAAAAAAATCCCCGGCGTGCGCGAAGTTTTCCCGCGAACCGCCACGATGGCGACATTGCAGGACAGCACGGTCAAGCACGCCATTCTTTGGGGGCTTGATATCGAAAACGAAATGGCAGCTAACAATTTTAATCTGACCTACCGCAATGACGGCCTAATCGAAGGAAGATGGCCGCAGCCGGGAGCGAACGAGTGCGCAATCGGCCGCGTTTTTTCGCACAAGTCGGGGCTGACTGTCGGCGACAGAATTTTATTCAAGACAATTTCCGCGCAGTATTCGGAAAAATTTTTAAGGCCGGAAATAGTCGGTATCTTCAATTTTGATTATATAAAAATTGACGAGCAGTACATCATTATGGACGCGGCGCGGCTTTCGAATCTTCTGGCGCTTGACGAAGGAACGCAGTCTCTTGTCATTTACGCGGACGATGAAAGCCAAAGCCCCGCGATTGCCGCCGCTGTCAGTGACATTCTGGGAGACGGCAATATCGTTACAGCGTGGACTGACAATTACTGGGTTTCAGTGATGCAGGTCGCAAGCTCCGTATACATGGTTGTGTTTCTGGTGTTCATAATTGTCGCGAGTTTTTTAATTATCAATACCGTTGTGATGATCATTCACGAACGCATAAAAGAAATCGGCATGATGGGATGCCTTGGAATGACAAGAGCGGAAATCGTCACAGTGTTTTTCTTTGAATCAATTTTTATGGCAGCCATCGGCGCGCTTGCAGGCGTTGTTATCGGCGGCGCCATAACAGGGCTCTTGTCAAATTATCCGGTCCGTTTAATGGAACAGTTCGGAAGTACGTTCAGTGAAATGCCGATAAGCAACGCGATCTTTTTCAAGTTCAGTCCTTTAATACTTTTGCAGGCATGGCTGATGGGCGTAGTTGTCGCGTCAGTTTTTACGCTGATCCCATCGTTAAAAAGCGCGTTTGTCGAGCCCGTAGAGGCTTTAAGAAGATAGGAGGTCTATATGTTAAGAAAGATTATTATTGTAGCCGTTTTTATTTTTATCGCCGCTTTTGTTTTCCCGTGGATGCTTGGCGCGCAAACCCCAACAGCCGCGGAAATTCTGCGCCGCGCGGATAACAATGAAATTTACACAACGATTCAGTACGACGGCGAAATCATTATCGAAAACGGCGGGCGCAGGTTTGTAAAAACAATGCAGGCATGGGCAAGGGGAAACACGCACAGCTTTATAGAATTTACAAATCCCGAAGACAGGGGTACAAGGTATTTAAAAACAGGCGGCAGGCTTTTTGTCTATTCGCCTGACACCGAAGAAGTCATGCTGATTTCAGGACACATGCTGCGCGAATCGATGATGGGCTCCGATATGTCATACGAAGACACGCTAGATAACGAGCCGCTTTCAAGCAGATACACTCCCGTTATTGCGGGCTCTGAAACAATCGGCGGGCGCGACTGCTGGGTATTGCAGCTAACGGCAGTCAGCAGAACGGAAAGTTATCCTTCGCGCAAAATGTGGATCGATAAAGAGCGCGGCGATATTGTCCGCTATGAGCTTTTCGCGCTTTCAGGCGTTAAGCTGAAAGAGTATAATTTATTAAAGGTGGAAGTTATCGACGGACGCCGCTTTCCTGTCGAAGGCGAAATGCGCGACCTTATGCGCAGGGACTCAAGGACAGTATTCATAATGAGAAATGTTATTCTTGACAGGCCGATACCGGATTCTGTTTTCAGCCAAAGGAATCTGGAAAGATAAAAAAGAGCGTTAAGTGAAGAATAAGGAATATAGAATGAGAAGGATAATAATATTTTTTTTAACTTTATTAGCTGCAAATTCGCTTTATGCGCAGGTGACTTTTTCGGGCGTTTTGGATACAACTGTTGTCATGAACGCAGGCGCGGAAAATTCACCTGCTTTTACTTTCGGCTTTGAAGAATACGCCAACATGCGTTTTCAGGCAAGACTGCGCGAAGGCGCGACTATTAACGGCGCTGTAAATTTAACCGCAGCGTCTGGAATCAACGCGGCGCCTTTGGCCGGTTACAGCATTCCCATAACCGAAAACTTTATCGCGGCGATTGATCTTGAGCGCCTTCAGCTGCGCCTTCGCGGCGAATACATCGACTTTGACGGCGGGCTTTTCCGCCTGCCGTTCGGATACAGCCAGGTGTGGGGGCCGTCGGATTTTCTAAATCCTAAAAACCCGCTTAAGCCGGACGCAAGGCCGCGCGGAGTTCTCGGAACTTCGCTTACATGGTACCCGGTTGACGAAATGAAACTGCTTTTATTTTTCGCCGCTCCGCGCAATGTGTTTGAAATTGAAGGAAAAGGTTCAAGGTTCGGGATTTCCATGGACAGGCACTGGGAAAAAGCGAGCGTTCAGGCGTTATATGCTTTTGAAATACCGCATGACAATTTTAGCTACGGAATTCACCGCGCGGGGCTTTCTGTAAAAGCTGATATCGAAGCGGGCTTTGTTCTGGACGCGTTTTACATTTATGATCCAAACGCGTTCGCGGGAATAGACGGACTGTCTTTGAGCTTCGGCGCGGATTATTCATTCTTTGAGGGAAACCTGATCATCCTTGCGGAATATTTATTTAACGGAAAAAAATCTTCAACCGCGTCAGGATACGGCGGAAATTTTTCCAATTACCATTATCTTAGCGCAAGCCTTACATTCAGGTTCAGCGATTTTACAAGCATGAGCGCGTCTTTAATTACCTGCTTTGACGATATTTCCTTTACGCCTGTTGTCAGCGTAACCCACGAAATGTTTCAGGGAGTCGCGCTCACAATCAGCGCGATGGCTCCCCTTGACCGGGATTTATTTTTCAATGACGGAAATAAAGGCGAACTTGGCCCTAAATATAATTATTTTACCTGTACAGCGCGGATACGGGTGCGGTTTTAACGCTGATACAAACCGCTTGCTGTTCTTTGATCGGTCCTTGTCCAGAACTGGCTGCGTCCGAAAATCAGGACCGAGCCGTACATTTCAAGCGTGTCAACATTGAATGTTCTTCTCCCTGAACTGCTGCCCGCAGGATGAAAAGTAATTCTGGCGCTGTATATTCCGCCGTCTTCAGGGTTTATTACATTACCGCCGCTCCATGTGCCGTTCCGCTGTTTTGTCAGGCCGAAAATCCAGGGGGTGCCTATAACAGGCATCGTGTTTACCCTTCCCGCAATAGGGAAACCTGAGTAACTCGCTTTGCATCTTTCGGCGATAAGACCGGGAGGAAAATCCGTCATTGATAAAATTTTTCCATACAGAACATTGTTTTCGATATAAATCTGCCAGCCTGCCGTTACATTGCCTGTGTTTTCATCAACGCTGAGCCAGTAGCCTTCCACAGGTTCGCTTTGGGCGAAACAGACGGCCGCCGCCGCAAGTACGGTTAAAAAAATAAAAAATTTCTTCATAATGCTTCCTTTTTATTGTAAGATTTCCTTCATCAAGTGTATAATAAAAACATGAAAATTGACAAGAAGATCTTTGGAGTTTCTACCAACGGCAAAAAAATAAAATTGTGGACGCTTTCTGCGGGCGATATAAAATTTTCGCTTACTAATCTAGGCGCGGCGTGGACAAGTTTAACCGTTCCTTCGCGGCACGGCGAAGACGATGTGCTTCTGGGTTATTCGGGACTCGACGGATACATTAACGACGACAAATATTTAGGCGTAACGGTCGGGCGTTTCGCGAACCGGATAAAAAACGCGTCCTTTAATCTTGACGGAACCACGTATCAGCTTGAAGCGAACAACGGAAAAAATACGCTTCATTCGGGAAGTAAAGGCTTCGCAAGGCGTTTGTGGAAGTCGGAAGCATATGAAGAAAACGAAGGCGTTTATGTCCGCTTTGAACTTGAAAGCTCCGACGGCGATCAGGGGTTCCCCGGCAAAATGAAAGCTGTCGTAAGTTACGGCCTTACAAAATCCGGAGAGATAATCTGCGATTATCACGCGAAGGTTGATAAACCTTGCCCCGTAAATCTGACAAATCACGCGTATTTTAATCTTGCTGGCGAAGGAAAGGGAACGATCCTTTCGCACGAAGCGCAGATTTTCGCTTCAACCTATGTAGAAGTTGATAAAGCGAATATTCCGACAGGTCATCTTATTCCGGTTGAAGGATCATATTTTGATTTTAAATCGCGCAGAAAAATTTGCGCGGATCATCCCGACAGCATGGCGTTTAAATCATTTAAAGGGTATGATCACTGCTTTGCGCTTGACGGCGATGAAGGCGTTCTTCGCCCCTGCGCCGAAGTTTTTGAGCCTGTTTCCTGCCGCCGCATGAAGGTTTTTACAACACAGCCGGGCGTTCAGCTTTATACAGGAAACCATCTTGAAAACACGCGCGGAAAATTCGGCTCGTGTTACGCGAAATATTCAGGCTTCTGCCTTGAAACGCAGCACTTCCCCGACGCGCCGAATCAGAAGGATTTTATTTCCTGCATCGCGGCGCCGGGAAATGATTATCACGAAAAAGCGGTTTTCACCTTCAGCTGGTAATAAGCTGTTTCACAATTCCTGCGCAAGGCTCTAATTCAAATCCGCTTTTTCGGACATGCTTTCCCATTTTGCTTTGAGTCTTGAGAGGCTTGCGTCGACAGTGCCTTTAGAAATTCCTATCACCTGCGCTATCTGGCTGTTAGACGCGTCTGTTTTTATTTTTGTTATGCGGTATCTCTGGCTTTCAAGAAGTTTCTTCGCTTTTTCAAGTCTTAATGAAAGTTTCCTGTGCGATATTGAGTTTTCCTTTATTATAGAAAGCCTTTTTTCGTAGACTATGCATCTGTAAAACTGGCGGTACAGCCTTTCTTTCATTTCGTATAACCTGTCGTCTTTTTCCCGGCGCAGTTCCTGAATTTCGTTTATCATCCTAAGCAAATCCCTGCTGCTCATCCCGATAACGGGTGCGATTTTTTCCGCAAAATCTTCCGATATATAATAATAGCATTTTAATATAAGCGCCAGTATCCGCCTTGAGCTTCGTCTCCCTTTTTTGTCAATAATCAAATTTGAAATTGTTTTTTCCGCTTCCTTGTGTATATATACGGGAGCCTCTTCATATGCGTACATATCGGGAACTCGCGCGCTCCACGCAGAATATTCCGTTACGCTCTTTGTTACGGTTTTTACATGATATTCCTTTGAAGAAATTAAAATATATTTTGATAAATACGCTTCAAATGAAGAGCCGGTATCACGGTAGGAATCAATAACCGTTTTCAGCCGCGGGTAAAACCATGAAACAAAATCTTCGTATTCATCGTTCTTCCAGTGGCTAATGCAGGTTTTTTCCTGATTGAATACAAGATATTTGTATACCGCACTTTCAAACTCCGCGCGCATTAGATTTCCGTTTAAATAATTAATAAATAATTCGTTTAATTTTTTCCGCATAATAAACATTCGGTCTTGCGCGGAAGTTAACATAACTAAAAATTATTAATTACGAATTTATATATGAATATGCTAATATCGAAAAGAATATATTATCAGTTGAAGATTTTATTGAACAGTTCTATGATTTTTTGTTTTACAAATGAAATGTCGCCTTTTATAGTAAGTCCGGCTGCGTTCCTGTGGCCGCCTCCGCCCAGAGATGCGGCTATCTGCGATACGTTGATCTTGTCGGAAGACCTTAAACTCACAGTACAATTTTCGGCACACTCCTGGCGGATTATTACAACCGCCTGAATGCCTTCTGTTGAAAGCAGCAGCTGATTGAGCGTATCGGAATCCCTGCTTTCATAACCAAAATAATTGAACTCTTCAAGGGTTTCATAACTTATCAATAATTTTCCGTCAAAACATGATTCAATTCTTGAAAGAATGCGCCCGAGTAAAATCCGCGAGTTTAAGCTTTTTCCGCCGTGAATGATCTTGTGTATTTTTTTGGGGCTCGCTCCGCTTTTAATCATTTGAGCGGCGGCTTCAAACGCTTCTGAATGTTTTTCCGTCATGTGGCGGAAGAATCCCGTGTCTGTGCAAAGGCCGAAAAGAAGGTATGTCGCTTCATCTTCTGTAAGCTCAAGACCGAGCGCGGTAATCAGCCTGTAAACCAGCAGCGTGCACGAAGGAGAATTTTCGTCAACAAAAACAGGAGCCTGCAAAGTCGAAGGCTGATGATTCACAGCCGCGTGATGATCGATAATCGCGCACGGATATTTATCCAGAAAGTTTTTTATTTCGCCCGCTCTTTCCTTGCCGGAGCAATCAAGGAGCAGCACGCTTGTGTCAGGATCAGCGCCCAGAGATTTCTGACCCGGCGAACCTTCTTTTGAATCGGCATGACTGCTTTCATCTTCGTTAGCACTGGGAATCGATATAAAAAAATCCGTGAATTTTTTTAATTCTGTGCGGTTAAAAGGCCCGGCGGAACATACCACTACTTCCTTGCCGAGCCTTAAAAGTGCGCTGCGCAGGGCAAGCTGGCTCCCTACGCAGTCTCCGTCCGGCTCTTTATGACCTGCGATAATAAACTTCGGACAGGCCTTAATAAACTCTACAAGTTCACCCGGAACCGCGGGAACCATCGCCGGTCGTTCCGCCTGTTGCACATCAACGCTGCTGCCGGAATTCATCAATACTTAATATCGAAATTTTCTTTGTCGCCGAAGAACCTGCTTACATCAGAGCCTTGCGGGAGACTCCCCCAGGTTGGATGGGATTTTAACGAATGTACATAAAGCCTTACATGGCTGAATACACCGTCAACATAAAATACCGACATTGTAGGCCAGTCTGACGCCGCGGGAAGACGCACTACGTCCGCCTTGTTGCTGCCGCCGCTTCCGTAGCTTGTGCTTCCATGCTGGAAATTCGCGTTTCCAAACCATTCAATCGGAATGCCGATTGTACCCAAAATTGATGAACCTGAACGGTATTGAATAACATAACCTTGAGTAGTTATATATATTCTTTCAACAGGCACGTTAATATAATACATATCTTGGGATTGCGCGGAATTACTCTGTGCAAAAACCGGCGTGACAAGCGCAAAAATAAACAATACGAAAATTAATTTTTTCATATTCGACCTCCAGTATTTAAATTTTAAACGAGATTTACGGAATTTTCAAGTTTTTTTCTGACCGC
>WQTB01000004.1 GCA_009786495.1 Treponema sp. | reverse complement strand
TTAAACGTCTTTACAAAAGACAAGTGGTCCATGGTTACAATTCGCTATCAGGGAAGTGAAACAGGCGTATATGTAGACGGAATTCCTGTAGATGAAGCAAGNCTNANTTACAATCCGCGAAGGGNGTTTACGCCTGAGACAGCGTCAGATTATGAAACAGGAAGAACAAGTTATATCGCAATCATTATAAACCCAGGTTACAATCAAACGCTTGAAAACGGATCGGCTTATATAGATGAAATAATTCTTGAAGACGCGGTAAATCTTTACAGGCTAAACGCGGGAGCTTCAATAGAGTATAATAAACCCGGAACGATGCTTTCGTTTAACGGGCTCGCGGTTCTTTCAGATTTTTCGGCGTTTACCGCGGTGGAATCGGAAGCAAGAATTAATAATGAAGAAAGCGAAAGCCGGAATGTACAGGGAAGCGCGGCAGGTCGCGCCGGCGCTTCAATATCAGTGCTGGGTACAAAAATTGCAGGTAACTTTTCCTATACCGCGGCGCCTGATCTATTTTTATGGAAGGCGGATCATTCAATTTCAGGAACATACGGATTTTTTTCCTTTAAGGAAACATTTAATAATTCAGGCAATGCGCCGGGTTTCCGTCATAATATTAATGTTTCTGTAAATTCGGATTTTCATTTAAGTCTTTCAGCCGACGCTCTTTTTGATCAATCGCAAAGAATCAGGCAGAACTGGTCGCTTGATACAGGTTACAGATCGTCTAACGTTTATATTCCGGTTATCGCATTTAAAACGGATGCCGCATTTATATTCGACAGGCCTGACGACGGTGAAAGAAATTATTTTTATACATGGGTAAACACGTTTTACGATCTTGTTCCTAACGCAGGGGATGGAGCGCAGTCAAGAAAAACGCAGTCGCAGATTGCTCTATCCATGAGAACGCAGCCTGTAGGAGCCGCATTAACCGCTGACGGAAAGACAAACTATACAGGCATTAATAACGCTTTAAATCTTGAAAATTCGCTTTTTATTAATATCCCCGTAATACTTGAAAGGATTCATTTTAATTTAAGAATGGGAAGAAGTTTTACAAGAAACTTAAAAAACATAAGCTCCGATGTTTTTAACGATACCGGTAAACTGTTTGAAAGCGTTAATGATTTTGCGCCTTTCTGGGGAATATTTCCGTTTTATTCGCTTTTCACAGACGATACTGACAGCGCAATGGACAAATCAATTTATGCTTCGCCATCACGCGATTTTATTACATACTCTTCATTTAAAGATCATTACAGCGCGGTTATAAATTTGGGAGCATCCTATGATTTATTTGCGCTTTTTATTCCGTCTTCTTTATCATTTAGAATAGAAAGAACTGTTGATCAAAGAATGGATACAAGATCGGATTCATTAACATTAGGCGGCAGCCTTGGATTTCAGGCGATAAATATGTTCGGCGCAATGGGTTATGCGCCGCTTTTTACTTTTTACATGGCAGACGAGTATTCACATTTAATTGACTGGAGCGTTACTGTTCCAAAAGAAAGCGGCGCGACATGGAGAATACAGTCAATCCTGAACGCAGGTTTCAGGGGATTCACAGGCGGGATACTAAATTTCAAAAATATATTCGCGTACGGATCGGACGGAAGCTGGAGAGAAAGTTTTCTTACAGCATGGGAAGCTCCTACTAAAAGAAGCCTGACTAGCATAATCTACGGCTGGATCACTTCCGCACTTGTTAAACAAAGCTCCTGGTTTTTATTCGCTTCGCAGCTGGCCGATTATGAACAGCTTAGAAGAGAAAGCCTTGAAATTTCATTTAACGGGTCAAATGATTCCCTTGTATGGACCGCGTCTTTGGGNCACGAAGAAATCGTAAGAATTCANGGGACGCTCAATTTTTCAACATTTGCGAAATTGTCATTTAGTCAGAATACGCACTCCGGCGTGTTTACNTTTGACGTTCAGTTAGGAACCGCTGTNAGAATTATTTTCTAGAATCCCTTCAATAATATCAATATCTTTATTTTCAGGCGCATTCTTTATTTTATTTATTATTTCGTGAATGCCTGTTATATTTGCCTGGCTTAAACCTTTTANGTTTAAAAGTTTTTCAATTTCTTCCGTGTTGTCAAANCCGTTTTCAGACGCNGTTTCCAGTTCTNAAATTCCTTCAGGGCTTNCGCTGTCCGCCGTNAAAAGAACCCTTGCGATTGAAAAATGTATTTCGTTTCTTTTTGGATTAACCGAAGCCGCNGGCGTTTCTAAAAGGCTTTTTCTGTATTCTTCAAGCGACCTTGCGTAANATTCGTACTGTTCAAGAATCGACGCGTATTCGTAGCGGACTTTGGGATCAAAATGGATGTTAAGCCACGCGGCGTAACAATCGACAGCTTCAATTTTATTCTGCGCGTTTAACGTTCTCGCGTAAAGGAGCATTACGTCCTTATTGTCAAGAAGAGCGAAAGGATATTTTTCAAGGACACCCTGCGCTTCGCCGTAGCGTTCCATTGCATATAACACAAGCGCGTGGTTGTATCCGTCATCCGCGCTTTCAGGCACAAGGGCAAGCAGCTTTGCGTAATACATATCGGCGGCTGCAAGATCGCCTGTTCTGATTCTTGTGTAAGCCGCGGCTTTCAGCGCGTGAACATTCTGCGGGTCTTGTTTTAAAATATCTTCAAAGTGTTTTGCCGCTTCGTCATATCTTTTTCTTTCGTACGCAAGGCGTCCAAGATTATATGTGGAAGCGGTTTTGGTTCTGTCCGCCTGTTTCGCGCGGTTAAGCCAGATTTCAGCTTCTTCATATTTTCCAAGATCGAAGTACGCCATGCCGATTAAATAATATTCTTCAGCGGAAGCTGCTAATGAAGCGCAGGCGCAGATTACAGCGGGGATAATAAAACAAAAAATTAAAATTAAAACATTTTTATATAATTTATTTTTCTGCATTCCCGCGCTCCGCGTTAATTATTTTTTTAGAATAACCGTGTTTTCAATTTCCCTGAACTGAGAACGGTAAAGGTTCGCAATTCCGGAACCGTAATCAGCCAGAAGCTGGATAATGTTGCGCGGGGTCGCTTCGCCGTCACGCCCGTTAATCCTGTCCCCTGCGTCTCCGAGACCCGGCATAATATACGCAAAGTCGTTAAGCACGCCGTCCATCCATAAAGTGTAAACATCGCAGTTATCAAGCGCCCTTACAACGCGAAGCGCTCCCTTTAANGCGGCGATAACATTAAAAAACATTATTGAACGCGGTTTAATGCCGGCCTTTTTAAGNTAATTAATTACTGTAACAAGACTGCCGCCTGTCGCGTTCATCGGNTCTGCGAAAATCAGGTCTTTTCCGTCCAGCTTTTCAAGGTCATAAAAAGATTTTTCNGGATCAAGAATGTATTCCATATCCGTTTCACGCCTGCTGTCGTTGCGGCANATTCTAAAAAGCGCGAAAGGCGTTACGTAATCATTAGAAGAATATTCTTCAATTTCCTTGCTCATGATNATGGAAGGAAGNAGCGCTCCGCGGAGCATGACGCACATTACCGTGTTTCCGATTTTATCATCAATATTTGTAATTTTATGAACGGCGTAATTCTGCGAAGGAGAAGTAACAGGCGTTTTTACTATTAAGTAATTTTTTTTAGAACCGGTTCCTGACCACGCGAGTTTAAAAAGCATTTCGTACGCGCGCTGGATATAGTAAATAAATTCATTGTTATCTGTTTTTATGTCGCGCAGTTTGGCGATAACNCGCGAAGCTTCCGAATGATTTTCCTGCGGCGAAATAAATGAATAAACNTGAATACGCGGGTCTTTGCTGCATATTTCCTGCATCAGGGTTCCCATTTCGTTGTAAACATTTATAAGGCTTTCGGGAGCCGTTTTATTGTCTTCCTTGATTTNTTCAAAAAGCTTGAGCGCTTTNGCAAAAAGCGAATCCATTCTTTTAAGGTTATCCCTGTCGTTATCAGTTAAATATCCGTCAAGCTCCCCCGCCTTTAAAATTACTTTATCCATAAAAAACAGTATAATATTTATTAATATCGAATGGCTAGTGTCTCCCTTCATTGCGGCGTGATTGACAAAACTATGAAAAAAGTGAATTTTAAATGTATATGAAGTGGTTAACCGCAGGTTTTACATTGACTTTTCTTTGCTTTGCGTTGATTTGTGTGTCATGTAGTAAAGATTCATCAAGCTCAATAGAACGCGAAGATTTATTTTCACTTGAGATAGGTCCGCTTGAAGATCAAATCGCCCTTTATAAACTGGACGGCACAAGGGGCATAAGNCAGACAGGNTTCGCGATGAGAGACGGTCTTTTTTATATCGCGGACGGCAATGCNTGCAAAATTGTGCGTTATAATTCATACGGCAATCTTATCAATATGATCTATAACGAAGAAAAAAATCCCGCTCCGATAACCTTAAGAACAATAACGGAAGACGAACAGGTAACAAGGTGGGCGTATTCGTACCCGCTTGAAGAAACCGGCTGGATTACAGTTGATTCAAGAAGACATATTTATGTCGAGGACAGGCTTCCTTCAGGCGATCAGCGTTTTGATTCCGAAACAAGGGCGCTTCTTGACGGCATCATTCTTCATTTTGATCAGGACGGACGGTTTGTAAATTATCTTGGCAGGGAAGGAATCGGCGGAAGCCCGTTCCCGCGCATTGTGGGAATGTCAACGTCGATACGCGATGAACTTGCCGTAGTATGCCGCCTTCCGCACGGCTGGGATGTTTACTGGTTTAATTCATCAGGGCTGCTTTTATACATCGTTAAAATATATTCCGATATAATTCCCGCGCTTCCTGACTGGCCGGGNGCNCATGCGATGCTTGACAGCATNACAATCAGCCCTGATTCGCGGAATCTTTTTATNAAGGTTGATTACAGCCGCGATATTGTAGATCAGTCTACCAACACGCGCACAGGAAATGAACCGCTCAGTTCGTGTATCTGGGTTTTGAATGTTGAAAACGGATCATACCGCGGCTCTGTAGAAATTCCTTTATATGAAATTAATGAAAGGGGAAGATCGTCCGCCGTAAAAGTTTTTTATTCTGTNCTNGGAGCCGCCCGCGANAATGCGCTTTTGCTTTATTTCCCTGTCGACACAGGCGGTTANTCGCTTTTNTATGTCAACGCCGAGTCACGCGAGCAGAGCAGGGGATTTATACCGTTNACCAATGACGAACTTTATTTTAATGACTTTTTTCTTTCTTCGGAAGGAATACTCTGCGCGATGCTCGCAGGCACCCAGGATGTAAAACTTGTGTGGTGGCGGACGGACAGGCTGATGGGTATACAGTAATGAAAGACAGCGATCCTGTTAATGAGCGCAGACCTAACGCGAAATATAACCTTAGCAATCAAGACAGCAAAGTAAATCCTGAAAGCGGACTGATCTTTCATTACAGCCGCGAAAGGCGGCTTGCGAAGGCCCCTGAAAATGTTCAGAACCTTTATAACGAACAGAAAAAAACTGTATTCGGTTTATTCGGCGTGCTTGTCGCGGACAGACCGCGGCGGATACTTTTTTTTATGATAATTTTTCTTTGCGCACTTATCATGGTTCTTTCGACGCTGGGCTTTTTTGACGATTCACAGATGCTTGACGGAAACAAGGTGGAAATTACAGGAACAATTTACGAAGGCAATACAATAATCATCATAAAAAAAACAGTCAGAAATAATAACGCATACACAGGCGCTGTAGACGCTGCCGTGTCTCCCATTACAAGGGAAGAAGGCGATCAGTATCAGGTTTTTACGCACCGGATTTTTTTTACAATGGANAACGAAGANCAGTACCGCTTTGCAGTTCCCTTTGATACGCCGGAATTGGGAATTGTGCTTCAAAGCGATAAGGATGTAATTCTGCAGTTTACAATAAAACCGGAATAGTCTTTTAGACATTGACGAAACAGGTTTTTTCTGTTATCTATATATTATGATTCAATTGTATTTTTTATCAGTGCTGTGTAATGGTCTTGCAGGATATATATTGTTTTCTGACGGCTCAGGCGAATCCGGTAAACCGGGTTCACCTGTAAGCTCTCCCACTTTTACTCTTGTATTGGGAATAATGAGCGCCGTCACAGGAATTTTAAAGCTGTTAAATCCTGTAAGAAACGGCCTTTTTTTTCTTGGCGATTTAATCCCCGCCGCCGCCGGCATTGTCGCGGGTCTTATTCTTGTTTTTGGAATTTACCGCGGCGATTCTGAGTCGTCAAAACCCGGCGAGCTTGAAAAATTAGGCGCTACCCTTATGGCTTTTAAAAAACCAATATCATTCGGATTGATGGCGGCGGCGCTCTTGCATTTTATCTTCGCGGAAGTAATTTTCCTGTAATATTTTAAAAAACAAAGCTGATAATAAACCGCGTATTAAAGACTGAAAGACCCGCGCCGGAACTGTTTGCCGCTGTGTATCGGATGCCGCCGTCATTCACGTTGGTAAAACCTTTTGTTCCTTCGATATACCTGTACGAAAATTCCAGTAAAAAATAAATATTATAAACAGCGAATGAAATTCCCGCTTTGGGCTCCATATATAAACCAAAGCTCATGTAATCATCGTATGTAAAGCCTGTAATTAAATGCTCATCGNTTGCCGCGCAAAAAACAAGAGGACTTATCCTGAATGATAATTCAAATGAAAGCGGAAACGCGATTTCCGTTCCGATTGATAAACCNGCTGCGGCTATCAGCCAGTCCTGCTGATAGCGGATTACTTCNCCTATAAAAGTGTATTTTACAGGATTATCGTCAACCGGAAAGTACGTGTTTGAATAATAACTTTTTTTTCTTGCGTATTCTCCGTATCCGTCCTTTCCCGTAAAAGCGAAACGCATCCAGCTTCCGGCTGCGAATGGTTTTATGTAAAAATAATTTTTTACAGGTATTGATATTCCGAAAGCGGCGTCAAGCCAGAAAAATTCCCTTGTAATATTTGTATGGCTGGAAAAATTTGTAAGATGATCAGAGGATTTATCCAGCCAGTCGCGGTCTTCCATTATTCCTGTTTCAGATGGAATTCCAATGTTGAATGTAACTGAAGCGAAAAATCCCGTTCTTTCAGAAATATTTATCTGCTTAAAATCAAATTGCAGGCCGAAATAAAACACCGGTTTCATATCCCAAATTAACTGGCTGCACAAAGGCGCAGGCGTGTCATACGGGTAGACAAGTTCAAAAGACTGTCCGTATATAAATCCCGCGCTTGCGCCTAAAGAAAATTTATATGTATTTTTTGTTTGTTCTTCGCCGTATGCAATGAAAAATGCCGAAAATAAATATGCCATGATGACTAAAATTGAAAAAACATTTATATTTTTCATTAATATGAGAATAACCGCGATATACGTTCTTGGTCAATTGACTGCGCGAAGAACGGCTTTTTTTTGCGTATTCGCGGCTTTTTGCTTTTTTTCTTCCTGCACCGCGAAGGGAGAAGAAATCCCTGTCATTCCTCCTGAAACTTCTCCGCTGACAGGCGGCTATATCGGTTATGGAGTTATAACCGCTTCGTTTACCCATATTTCATTCGATCCGTCGGAAAACAGCGGTTCCCTCGGTTATCTTCGCAGAGGCATTCTTGTAAAAGTTCTGCGCAGGCAAATACTTAATGTTTCCGGCAGCTTTATTTCATGGGTGCTTGTTGACGCGCAGCAGGGTCAAAACGAGAATGATGTCCTTCAGGGCTGGCTTAAAGAAGAGGTAATGGAAATCTACAGTTATGAAAGCCAGGCAAGAACCGCAGCGGAAACCATGTTAAGATGAATACAATTCTTTTGTTTGTTGTGCCTCCGATCGCGGGGGCGATTATCGCGTATACTACCAATGTAATAGCGATCAGAATGCTTTTCCGTCCGTTAAGAGAAATCCGCGTTTTCGGGATCAGGCTCCCGTTTACGCCGGGGATACTTCCGCGCCAGCGAAAAAACCTTGCGCAGAGCATCGGAGCCATGGTAGAGCGGGAGCTTGTAACCCCGGAAGTATTAAGGGAACGCCTTGCGCGGATTGAAATCGGGGAGTTAGCTGAAACTATTTCCCGGTTTCTGCGCCGCGAAGATATAAGAAAAGAACTTGAAGCGAAAGGAAGGCTTCTCCTTCGCAACATAATAATGAAGCTTAATACCTTTCAGCGTTTCTTTCTTTCCGCGGCCCAGTATGATCAGACTCTGCAGGACAAGATGCCTGAAATTATAGACGACCTTGTTACAAGCCTTGAAAAAGCCCTGCAGGAAGACAATGTAAAGAAAAAACTTGTTCAGGCGATTGACGGCCAGGTAGAAAACATTTTATCTTCGATAAACATTAAATCCCTTGTGTCGGACAGGATCGATTCGCTTGATATGGAACGCGTTGAGCGGATTATTCTGGACGTTATATCAAATCAGTTTAAATGGATAGAAATATTCGGCGGTATTCTCGGCTTTATGATTGGATTATTTCAGGCAGTCTTTACTTACTTTTTGCGTTAGCCTAACTGTCCGCAGGCGCCCATGACTGAGCGGCCTTTATGAAGGCGCGTAGTAACTTTTACGCTGTTTTTTTCAAGCATTGCGGTAAAGTTTTCAATTTCTTTTTTTTCCGGTCTGGTTAAAAGTTTTCCTTCAAATTTAAAATCATCGATAGGGTTCCACGGTATTAAATTAACGACAGCGTTAAGGCCTTCGGCAAACTTCGCAATAGACAGCGCGTCCTTCCCGTGTGTGTTAACACCCCCAAGAAGCACAACTTCCAGCGTGACGCGTCCTCCGCCTTTTTGCTGGTACATGGCAAGGGCTTCTTTTATTTTTGAAAGCGGGTTTTTAATTGTTACAGGCATTAATTTATTACGCAATGATTCATCCGCTGTTGGAAGCGAGAGCGCGAGCCTGAAAAAGGGTCCGTTCCGCGCGATGTCAAAAAGACCTTCGGCGATTCCGCAGGTAGAAACCGTTATCCTTCTTAACGAAAAATTTAGTCCTTTAGGATCATTAAAAACAGAAACCGCTTTTCGAAGATTGCATAAATTCAATAAAGGCTCGCCCATTCCCATAACTACGATATTGTCAATTATATGTTTTGTATTTATTTCGCTCTTACCGGCTCTTTGCCGCAGATGCAGATACTGTTCTACTATTTCCGTGTAATCAAGGTTACGCGCAAATTTAACCGATCCGGTTTTACAGAAAACGCATCCTGCGGGGCAGCCTGCCTGGGTTGAAAGGCACGCTGTCATGCGATTTTTCCCGTCTTCAAGAAGAACCGATTCAATTTTACAGCCGTCGTTTAATTTTAAAACAATTTTTTGCGCGTTACCGCCTGTGTTAGCTGTTTGTACATCGCATGAAAAAAAATTAAAATCTTTTGTTAAAATATTCTGAAGCGCTTTTGGGATATTTTTCATTTCGCGGAAGCAGGATGCTCCTTTTGCGATCCAGCCGTAAATTTGTTTTGCGCGAAACGGCTCAATATCAGAATGTTCCTGTAATAATTTTTCCAGTTCAGAAAGACCGAGCCCGGCTATTGCCGCGCGCGTACAGCCGTTTAATTCGCTTTGCATTTAAATTGATTCTAGCATTTCATTTATTTTGGCGCATTTTATGCCAAGCATCTGGAATTCTTCAAGAACTTCCCTTGCCTTGCGTTTATCGTTTATAACAAGATAACAATCCGCAAGCTCAATATAAAGGCGGTGGTTTTTTTTATCCTGCTGGATAAGGCGTCTTAACGAAACTATCGCTTCGTCAAACTTCCCTTTTGTTTTTGCAAGCAGGGCAAGGCCAAGAACAGCGTATGTGTCAAACTCGATATTCAAAGCGATTTCATATAACCTTCTTGAGTTTTCATAATCTTCCAGATTCCTGTACGCGTCTCCCGCGCGCGTTAAAATCATTTTGTTTCTCGGGTCCTGCTCAAGGATTTTGTTCCAGTACTCAAGGGATTTTTCATATTGATTCATTCCGCGGTAGCAGTCCGCAAGTCCGAAAAGCGCGTAAAAATTATTTTTTTCCCTGCGAAGGGCGGAAATAAAATACGGGATTCCTTCGCTGAATGTTTTTAATTTTCTGTGACAGTTTCCAATAGAAGTAAGCACGCGGATATCAACATTGTCATTGTTTATTATATCCTGCTCGTTCGCCGATTTTAACATCTGCTCCCAGTAGAAAAGGGCTTCCTTATAATCTTTAAAATCGTAATGAAGATGTCCAAGCCCGATGATTGCGTACGGGTTTGATTCATTCATTTCAAGCACGCGAAGATATGTTTTTTTTGAGTTGTCAAAATCGCGCACTTTCCTGTACGCGTCAGCGATGCGGGTTAACACTGTGATATTTTTATCGTCATGGACAAGGTACTGCTCCCATATTTCTATCGCGTTCTGATACTGGTTCATCGCCTTGTAACAGTCGGCAAGACCGAAAAGCGCGTAATTGTTTCCAGGATGATTATTAAGGCATCTCTGGTAATATTTAACAGCTTCGCGCACAGATCCAGTTTTGCGGATCGCGTCCCCCATTCCTACAAGAGCGTAATTGTTGTTTTCATCCAGTAAAAGAATTTTTGAAAAGCAGTCGATTGCTTCGTTTACCCTGTTTTCCTTAAGCAGCTGATAGCCTGTTTTTGATATATCGGAAATTTTCTGAGCGTCATTGCCGGCGCTGATTGGATCAGACATTCACATTTTCCTGTAATTCACCGCTTTCCGTAAATGAAGATGAAGTAACGCTGTCCGCGCCGGGGCTGTCCTTTATCATTGCCTGAAGGATTACGGCAAGCTTTTCGATTAACGGCTGGGATTTATTTTTATCGGGAGCGGTATAGTACATTCTAAGAGCTTCAAGCGGCCTTTGTTTATCCCTGTAATAATCGCCGACTCTGGAAAGTCCGTCGGAGTATCCTGTCGTCATGAAAATTCTTCTTGCCGCTTCAACGTCTCCTTCATTGAATTTCTGATTGCCTTTACGGTTTAAAACGGCTTTATGGGAACTTTCGACAGGTGATTTTGATGTTACTTTTATAAATGCATTCTGGTCATCGAATTTTTCAAATATTTTTTTATTATCCATACTCTTTTTATATTATCAGCCGTTTTTATGAAAAAAACAAGCAAATTTATATCCGCCTGAAAAAATCAACGACAGACCTTCCGTACTCCCTTGATCCGGTTTTTTCAAGATTCGGAATTTCATCTTTTTGATAATCCTGCCTTGGCCGGTGAATAAGGATTTTTGTTCCCGCGCGCGCAAGACAGGATGCCGCGATGCTCCCTGTAAGCTGCCACTTGAACTGATACGGAAAAGGCGGATCCATAAAAATTATATCAAAAGATGTTTTAGCTCTTTTAACGTAAAGTTCGGCGGGCATGAAGCGGCAGTTTATTCTGACAGGAGAAATTGAAACGTTTTCCAAAAGAATACTTTTTTTTAATTTGTCGTATTCAACCGCTTCGATAAATGAAGCTCCCCTTGAAGCCGCTTCAAGAGCGATAACGCCCGAGCCGCTGAATATATCAAGAAATGAACAGCCGCTTAAATCGCCAAGGCTCGCGAATATTGATTCGCGCATTCTGTCCATGCTTGGCCTTATTTCGCTTGACCCCTGAGGAACCAACACTTTTCTTCCGCTTAAAGTTCCGCCGGTTATCCGCATGATCGAATTTAAAAAATCAGCGCGCCGCCGAGAAGCCCGTTCAGTTCCGCGTTGCTTACAACCGGTTCCTGTTTTGCGGTATCGGCAGGCACATATGAATCTTCAATCTGGTTCTTGCGTTTGGCGCTGTCTTTCTGCATTTTGCTGATGAATGCTGCCATCTGCGGGAACTGCGTTTTAGAAAAAGGACTTGAATTGCTGGTTATTTCGTTCATCAGCTGGCTGAACTGCCATTCCGCGTCAAGGATATTTTCAGCTTCAACTTCACGATCCAGAAACTTCAGATTTTCAAGGAATTTAATTGTGAGCGAATCAAGCGCGTTGCTGATAAATTCCAGATCCGCCAGAGTCTGGCTGTAAAAAAGGTTTACATCGGTATCAAGACGCAGAAGATCGCGGATTAAGCGGATTCTTACGTTAAGAATATAGATTGTATCTTCAAAATTAATACATTTATTCATGGTATTACTATCTATATCGGTTTAATTAACGCTGGTATTTAGCGAACCGGCGGCGATATTATCGCATTATAAAGAGCGGTTGACATTATGTCGATATAGTTTCTATACTTGGATAGAAAGAGGGGGAAATGGCTGCACCGCTTCAATTGGCATTTGTAAATTTTGCCGCGAATTCATATATAATTGTCGAAGGCAAAAGAAATGCAGACAGGTTCTTCATCATACGCTCAGGAAAGGTCAGGTTATCCAAAGAAGTTCAAATAGTCGCGGAAGAGCAGGGCGACACTCTGGGNCCGGGCGATTTTTTCGGCGTTGTATCGACGATGTCAGGTCACAGTCATATCGAGACAGCGCAGGCTAAAACAGAAGTTACTTTAATTTCAGTTCAAAAAGATCAGTTCAGCCAGTTAATTCAGAATAACGCGCCTGTCGCGATGAAAATAATATTACAGTTTTCCAAACGGATGCGTTATCTTGACGAAGCGCTTACGCGCATAACTTTAAAAGACAATGCCGCGGAAGACCCAAGCCATATTTATTATGTGGCTGAATATTACGCAAAGCACAATCAATATAATCAGGCGTTTTACGCTTATCAGAAATTTATGAAATGCTGTCCGCAGGGAGTGAATGCGCAGACTGCGATGGAACGGATAAAAAAAATCGCCCCGTATGTAAAAAATGTCCAGCAGCCGTTTAAACCGGACGAAATGGTCCGTTCATATACAAAAGATCAGATCGTGTTCTGCGAAGGGGAGCCGGGAGANGAACTTTTTATTATTCAAAAAGGCTCTGTCAAAATAATCAAAATTACGGAAAGCAATGAAATACTGCTTGCTGTGCTAAAAAGCGGCGACATTTTCGGCGAAATGGCTCTTTTGGAATCCAAACCAAGGGCTGCGGGAGCTGTAGCGTATGAAAATTGCCAGTTAATGGCTGTAAACAGGGAAAATTTCCAGCAGATGATAAAATCGCAGCCGCAGCTTATTGCGCGCCTTACAACGCTTTTGTCTGAAAGGATTTGGCTTATTTACAGACAGCTTGCAAACACCCAAATAAACGATCCGCTTGGACGAATGTACGACATGCTTCAGATTCAGATAGACAAGAAAAAAATTGACGTCTCGGCAATTACAAATTANGGTTTNGATTTCGGCCTAAAGGANTTAATCAATATGGTCGGTTTTTCGCAGGGAGACGGCGCGCTTGCNGGCAAAAAANTGATGGAAAACCGCACGTTTCANATTATTAACGATAAAATAGTCGTAAAGGACATTAAAGAGATCGCCAGACAGAACGCTTATTACAAAAAAATGCAGCAGCTTGACAGAACCCGTTATGCGAATAAAAATCTCCCGTAAATTAANTAATATTCCTGAAATGTCCGCAGGATGCTTTTTTGTATCCGCAAAAAAACCGATAATGGAAAAGATGAGAAATAACCTGTTTACGCTGACAGCGGCGCTTTTCATTTTTCTTTCTCCGGCTCTTACGGCGCAGACAAATGAAAACGGCGGCCTTCCGCGGCAGTTCCGCGGTTTTTCGCTTGGAATGAGTCTTGATGATTTAAAAGCGGGCCTTATTGAAGACAATCTTTTTCTTTTCAGGGGTGACAGGGACGTTTCTTTCCTGCCCGCAAGGGAACAGAGCCTTGTAGAAACGACAGGTTCGTCATTCATAACGCGCGCTTTCTTCCAGCTAAGAGACGGCGCAGTGTTTATTATGTCATTTACGCTTAACACAAGAATTATCGATCATTACTCAATATTTATGCAGTTTACCCAAAATTACGGNCAGCCGTCGTATCTTGATCCATCAGTGTCTGTCTGGGAAACCGAAACAACAAGAATTGCGCTCGAAAGGCCGTTAACAGTAAAATATATAGACAAAGTAATATTTAATGATATTTTAGGCGAATCAGGGCTTATTGAATCCGATCAGGTTCGCCAGCGTCAGGAATTTATTAATGAGTTNTAAAAATAAAATNAATCTTCATAGCCGCGGACTTGCGCGTTTTGTNTTATTAATTATTGTTTTATTTGTTTCATGCGGCTCAAAAAAGCTTGCGACGCAGGAAATCACAATTCAAAGAAACGGTCAGGCAATCGTNTCCTTAAAAGTGGAATTGGCGGTTACTCCCGAAGAGCGGGCNCAGGGGCTTATGCACAGGGAGAGTCTTCCTGACGGCGAAGGCATGCTTTTTATTTTTGATAAGGATGATATTTTATCCTTCTGGATGAGAAACACATATATCCCCCTTTCAATCGCGTATATTACTTATGACGGCAGAATCGCGGATATAAGGGATATGTATCCCCTTGACGAAACGTCCGTTAAATCGAGCCGATCGGTCCGTTATGCGCTTGAAGTTCCGCAGGGCTGGTTTTCAAGAGCCGGAGTGCGTGAAGGCGATGTAGTAATAATTGCGAATGTGATAAATCAATAAAATATGCTATAATTAAAAGAGGGGATTTTTGTGTTTAGAGGACTAACAAACAGGGTGCAGCGGCTGCTTTCTTCAAACGCGCAGGATGAAGCGCGAAGGTTCAATTCCGATCAGCTTCTGCCCGAGCATATAATCATTGCGCTGCTTAAAGACGGCGGCGGCACTGCCTGTAAGGCGTTATTGTTCCTGCGCATCGATACGCTTGAATTTAAACAGGTTCTTGAAAGTTCAATCCCTAGAATTCCAGGGCTTATTGTTAAAGGTGAAGTTCCGCCTTCCAAACGCACTAAAACCATGCTTGATATCGCGACAGAAGAGGCCAGGGATATGGGCAGTGAATTTTTGGGAACCGAGCATCTTTTGTTCGCGGCGATGCGGGAACAGGATTCAAGCGTGCAAATCTACCTTAATAAGCGCGCCGTTGACGCGGACATGATGAGAGTGATAATTCAAACAACATTCAATCAGCCTTATATGACAGGCGAATTTGATCAATCCAGAACAAGAACAACATCTAAAAAAGACGATTATATTCCGTCAGAAAGATATTCAAGGGAATCTCCGCTTGGGGCGCAGCCTTATTATATACACAGGGAACATTCAGGCCAAAGAGTCCGCGGCGATGCAGCCGGAATTGAAACAGAGCGTTATCAGCGCGAAGGATCTCCGAGGATTAAACCGGCATCCTATCCTGTGCTGACGCCTACGCTTGACGCTTTTTCACGCGACCTTAGCGCAATCGCGCGCGCGGGAAAAATGGATCCTGTTGTCGGCAGAAAAAAAGAAATCAGCCGCACTGTCCGCATACTCGCGCGAAGAACCAAAAATAACCCGATCCTTGTAGGCGAGCCGGGTGTCGGAAAAACAGCGATTGTAGAAGGGCTTGCGCAGCTTCTTGCAAGCGAAGCAGTGCCTGAAGCCTTGTCCGACAAGCGCATATTGTGCCTTGACATGGGGCTTCTTGTAGCGGGAACCAAGTACAGGGGCGAGTTTGAAGAAAGAATTAAAAAGATTCTGCGCGAAGTAGCGCAGGCCGGCAATATTATTTTATTTATAGACGAAATCCATTCGATTATCGGAGCCGGCGGCGCGGAAGGAACGCTTGACGCGTCAAATATGCTGAAGCCCGGGCTTTCAAGAGGCGAAATCAGGTGCATAGGCGCCACTACGTTAGCTGAATACAGAAAGCATTTTGAAAAAGACTCCGCGCTGGAAAGGCGTTTTCAGGCTGTAACTGTCGGGGAGCCTTCGTTTGACGAAACGCTTGAAATATTAAACGGCATAAGAAAAAAATACGAAGATCACCATAATGTCAGATATTCACATAACGCGATAGGTCTTGCGGCAAAACTTGCGCAGCGCTATATTTCCGGAAGATTTATGCCTGATAAAGCGATCGACATAATTGACGAAGCCGCCGCGTTCCGCAAGCTCGAACACCGCGAACAGCCGCCCGAGATTACCGGGCTTGAAAATGAAATTACAAAGTTATGTGAAGAAAAAACAATATATGTAAGCACGCAGGATTATGAAAAAGCCGCGGATGTCCGCGACAGAGTCCGCGCGCTGAGATCCCGCCTTGAAGACGCCCGCGCCGCGTGGGAGTCAATTTCCATACATGAGCGGCCTATTGTTACGGAAGACGACGTGCGCCGCGTTGTAACGGAAGCGACGGGGATTCCCGTAATGCACCTTGAAGAACAGGAATCAAAGCGGCTTTTAAATCTTGAAAACGAACTGCACCAGAGCGTGATAGGCCAGGACGACGCGATTAAAAGGATAGCGTGCGCAATCAGAAGGTCAAGAGCGGGCGTTTCTTCGCCGCGAAGGCCTATGGGATCATTTATTTTTCTCGGTCCTACAGGAGTCGGCAAAACCCTTCTTGCAAGAAAACTCGCGCGTTTTCTTTTCGCGAACGAAGATTCGCTTGTAAGAATCGATATGTCGGATTTTATGGAAAAGCATAACGCATCGCGTCTTGTCGGCGCACCGCCCGGGTATATCGGCTATGAAGAAGGCGGAATGTTAACGGAAAAAATCAGGCGCAATCCCTACCGTGTAATACTTTTTGACGAAATTGAAAAAGCGCATAACGATGTCTTTAACATCCTGCTTCAGGTAATGGAAGAAGGAGAACTGCGCGATTCGCTCGGCCATACAGTCAGCTTCAGAAACACAGTTATTATAATGACGAGTAACGCGGGCGCAAGGGAGATAACCAA
>WQTB01000003.1 GCA_009786495.1 Treponema sp. | reverse complement strand
GTTAATTTACGCATTTAATAAAACCCCTGAAATCCGTCCTATTGTATTATCGGCACTCTAAGGGTTCTTCCTTCGTGAAGAATTTGATCAAGACGCATTCCNTTCGCCTCGGCAAGGTCCTGCGGATCAACGCCGTACAGCCTGCTTAAAGACCAGAATGTNTCTCCCTTTTGAACAACATGCGTCCCGTTATAGGAAACGGCGGTTACTTTGCGCTCCGGCGGTGCGGTATCATTCAATGCCGGAATTATCACTGTTTCCCCGATACGCAGATACCTTCCTGAAATGCCGGGGTTATACTGTTCGATCATGTCGAGTGACGCGCCGTAATGCCTTGACATCGACCACAATGTATCGCCCGAACGGACGACATGGTAGTGATAGCGTATTAAAAGTATGTCTTCGCGTTCAAGAATGGACGCTACAGCATCTGTTTTTGCGGCTGGGACTTTTAATAAATATCCTGAACCGGCGGGGCTTATTCCGTAAAGAAGCTCCGCGTTTAAAAGACGCATAAGGCTCCTTTCGATGTCTGCTTCGTCCGCGATTATATCGATGGAAACCTGCCGCGAAAGCTCGATGGTCTGCCATTCAAATTTTTCGTTCCAGACATTAACGGCGAACCTTCTCGGCTGCGAAATAACATAGGCTGCCGCTATCAGTTTGGGAACAAAGCTTGCGGTTTCCGCGCTCAGCAGGTTTCTTCCGCAAAGCTCCCAGTAATCTCTTGTGCCGGAATTTTGCACCGCCCTTGTTACCGCATTGAACCCTGAATTATACGCCGCCAAAGTAAGCTCCCAGCAGCCAAGGCTTCTGTATTCATTTGTCAGTTTTTGAAGCGCGCCCCTTGTCGATTTTATAAAATCGCGGCGTTCGTCAAGGGTATCTGTCACTCTCATGTTGTATCCGGAGATGCTGTTCAGCATAAACTGCCATAAACCCGCAGCCCCTGATCTGCTTCTTGCCGTTATCACATAATCCGATTCAATTATGGGAAGCCACGCAAGTTCAGGCGG
This sequence comes from Treponema sp., assembly GCA_009786495.1. Next base: position 15,931 of record WQTB01000003.1, on the reverse strand, counting down.
CAGCCCGCGTCTTGATATTTCTTCCATAATAAAAGGAATGTAATATTTCCCGCGCTCAAGCGCCGCGTTTAACGCGGCTATTCCGTGCGGGCTTGTATATTGCGCGATATATCTTTGCGTAACCGGCTGATTAAGCGCGTACTCTGTAAGCAGCGAATTATGCGCAGGCTCAAAAACATTTATGTTAACAGGCAGCGAAACCGCGGCGGCAGGAACGCTGCGCAGCGGTCTTTGCATTATGTCTTGCGCTGTTAATAAAACGCACGGCATCATGCAGAAAATAAACACTAAATAATTTTTTCTCATAAGCGCGATTAAAATTTTTCTCCGTAGTAAATCCCTGCCCATTCCCAGCGTCCGTGAATTTCCGGATCCTGCGGAAAATTTATTTTTCTAAAGTATAAATACCATGTATTCAAAACCTGCGACCATCCTGAAGTTCTAAGGAACGCTTCTGTATCTGTGGACGCCGCGTCAAGGCTGTCAGCGTACCTGATGCGGTTTCCCGCCATAAACTGCTGAAGATTAAGATAGGAAAGACCCGCTTCGTCGGTTTCAACCTGCTGCCATGAACGCGCGAAAAAATTAACCTTCGCCTGATACTGCCCAAGCATTGCCGCGCTTCCCGCATCCAGCGCTGCTTCTACCGCGCCCCTTAACGCGGAAAGGCTTTCAAATGTCCAGTCCTTCTGCGATCTTGAAAAATCAACAAGCTGTTTTGCGTAACGCTCTGCGTCAGGATAACCAGTAATAATTGTCCCTGTGAACGGCAGGAAATTAATATACGCGGAAATCGCGCCGTTCCAGTCGCCCACTTTTTCACAGGCCTGTCCGAGCAGGAAGAACGTCGTACCCATATCAATTTTTTCCGGAAATCTTGAAATTAGTTCCCTGTAATAAAACACCTGCCGTTCGGCGTTATCGTTCTGATCAATAAGATGCCTTAAACACATCAGATGAATTGACTCGTCGTTGATCATTAAATCGGGATAATTTCTGAGAATCAGATCAAAATAGAGAGCGGCGATTTCTTTACAGTTTCGCTGGATATTGGCGAAAGCAATCATCAAAAAATAATAGGCGTTATACGGATCCGACGGATTATTTATTGTTCTTGCGCTTAAAAACCGGATAAGCCTGTCGTAATCCGCGAGCCTTGCGTAGTTTGCCGCGATCTCTCTTGCCACCGCGAATTCGCTGTCGCTGCCGCGTGTTTCCATCGCAAGAAGCCTGAAAAGCTCATGGAATTTTTCCCTGTCTTCTTTGGAACCGGTGATATAATACGGATCAGCGTCCTTCGACTGCATATCGCAGGAAACCGCTGCCGCGAAAATAATTAAAAAAAACATAAAATATCTTAATAACTTAAGATTTTGTTTCGTAACCATTGTCTATCATACTATCAAAGAGTTATATTTTTGTATATAATTTTACAGATGACGCTTTTTCAAAATTTTCAGGTCAAAGACCCGCGTTTTTGAAAAAAGCTCAAAAGTCTGTAATTTTACCTGTCTTTATAGATTTTATTATGCGGATAATCAAGGGTGATTTTAAACGTTTTAAACCGCGCGCTGTCAGGCGGAGCTGTACTAATATATTCTCTTTTTATACTGATGTTTCTCTCGTGCGGATCGGATCCGCAGACGCAGCATCCGGAAATCAATAGTAATGAAGCAAACGCTTCGCATACTTCCGATCCGCATACGCAGCAGTCTTCTTCGCCTGCGGCAGGCTCGCTTGCCGAAGAAATCAAGAATTTAACGGAAACAGGAATTTTATCGTCAATGCTGCACGCAATCGATACAATCCGTTCCAGAAATCTCGGCAATTCGGAATTCGGCAGAATGATGTCCGGCATCTGCGTAACACTGATAAAACTTGTTTATCCCGATTCCCCCGCGCTGCTTCCGGCTGTCGATCTGCCGCAGACGTCCGCTTATACGCGCATCATCAGGGAAGCGGAAAGGGGAGTGTACACGCGGCCTTCATCCGAATCCGCGGATTTTCTTGAACACATACTGCCATTTATCGCCGTGTTTTATCAGGGCGAAGATGATATCAATATAACTGTTTTAAGGGATTTGGAAAAAGCCGCGAGACTGCAGCCGGCTTCAATTCTGCCTTTTTATTTTTCCGCTGTTTTTTATGAACGCGCGGGAAGGTATAACGAAGCGGTTGATTCATATCAGCGTGTTTTAGATATATCGAAGGAATGTTACCCTGCGCAGATCAGCATCGCGCGCATAAAAAAGCTGACAGGCAATACGCAGGAAGCGGCTGCGATTCTTTCAGACCTTGTTGTAAGTTATCCCGACAGCATGGCGGTAAAAAGAGAGCAGGCAGGCGTTTATTTTTCTCAGCGTGATTTTTCCCGCGCTTTGTCGGTAGTTGACGAAATCCTGAGATCCGATCCAAGAGACGGAGAGTTCCTTCTTTTAAGAGCTTCTATATTGATTGAACAGGGACAGTATTCGCAGGCGAATATATCCCTTGACAGCTACGCTTCGATTAACGCAAGCAACAGGGATTATCTTTTCATGAGGGCGAAAGTGCAGGCTGAAGGCAACCGGAGCCGCGATTCCGCCATGAATTATCTTCGTTCGATTCTGCGCGTAAATCCGAATGACGCGCAGGTTCTGGCTTACGCCGTCACCCTTTTAATGGAATCGCAGCGCGACGCGGATCAAAGCGAAGGAAGGGAGCTTTTAAGGCGGCTTCAGCAGCTTGGCGGCAGCACTATCGAAGTGCTGAACTTAAGCCTTAGGGACGCAGTCCGCAGGGAGAGCTGGAGAGAAGCCCAGGGGTTTATTAACCAGATTCTTCAGGTTCGCCGCACAAATCAGGATTTAATCGACGCGTATCATATCGAGCGGGGACTCGGAAACAACGCAAGAGCCCTTACCTTCGCGCAGGAATTATACCAGAGAGATACCGCAAACATTGAATTTACCGGAGTGTATGTTTCGGCTTTAATCGATAACGGCAGAAGGGATGAAGCTTCAAGACTTCTGGAAAGCAGAATCAACTCTGTGCCTTCAGGAACTGTAAAAAGCAACTATTATTATCTGCGCAGCAGGGTGCAGACCAATGAAGACGCCGTATTAAGCGATCTTAGATCGAGCCTGTTTGAAGACCCGAGAAACCTTGACGCCATTATCGCCATGTTTATGGCATATCACAACCGCCGCGAAGAACGCAGGGCAGTGTACTATTTAAGGCAGGCTCTTGCCATTTCTCCGAATGATTCGCGGCTTACGCGTTATGAAGCCGAGTACGCTTCGCTTTTGGGAAGGGAGTAAAGTCTTTTTACGGCACTTGTATTAATGCTTTTTTTAAGGTAATGTATTATCAATATTTAATTTAAGGATGTACCAATGAATTCTTTTATTCTTCCGTTGCTCATGGGAGTTCCGCAGGGCGACCCTAATGCCCCCGTTACAGGAGGAAGTCTGATTGGCAGTTTACTTCCGATTGTCGCGATAATCGCCATTTTTTATTTCCTGATTATCAGGCCGCAGAATAAAAAGCGCAAAGAAACCGAAAAAATGCACTCAAACCTGAAAAAAGGCGACAGAATAGTCACAATTGGCGGGCTTTACGGGGTAATTCACAGCGTTAAAGACACAACCGTAATCATAAAAGCGGACGATAACGTAAAGCTTGAGTTCCTGCGCAGCGCTATTTCCAGCGTAACAATTCCCGCGCCGGTAAAAGAAGACAAAATCGAAGAAAAAGAGGAGAAGGATAAGGAGAAGTCTGATTCGCAGAAATCTGACGACAAGACCTCCGAAAACGGTGAATAGATATGAGTAAACGCTATAGACTGATTATTTTACTTGCGGTATTGGCGGTTTGTTTTTTGTTTTTATGGCCTACAATACGCTGGTACTTTTTTATTCCGAAAGAGCAGCAGGAACTTGCGCTCAGATCAAGAGATTATATAAAAACATACTCAACTGAATCTGCGCAGGCGGATCTGCAGCGGCTTATCGATGCGTCCCGCATAGGCGGCGAAGTTCCCCAGGATTTGGAATATTTGATCCCTGTTTCAAGAAAAATGTACAAGGATTATAACAAGCCTGTTCCCGAAAGCTGGAACGCAAGGACAGTCCTTGAAGGTTTTTACAACAGAAGGCAGGCGCTTGACGCGATAGAGCAAAAATACAGCGATGAAATTTTCAGTCTTAAGAATCTGCAGAATAACGCTGTTAAACTCGGCCTTGATCTTTCAGGCGGCCTTAGCATTATCCTGCAGGTAGGACGCACTTTAACAGACGACGATCCCGCGGACGCGATGAACCGCGCGCTGGAAGTTTTAAACAGCCGTATCGACCGCTTCGGTCTTACGGAGCCTGTTATTCGCCGTCAGGGAAACGAGCAGATATATGTGGAAATTCCCGGAACCGCGGACCCTGAAAGAATCAACGATATTATCATGGGAAAAGGCAGCCTTACCTTCCAGCTTGAAGACGCCGAAGCTACCGCCGCTTTTTACGAATATTACAGGGCTAACCGCTCTGCGACCTTTGACGCCGCGGGCAATCTTTTAAACCCTTCGATCATTCCGTCGTACGCGCAGCTTCTTGGCGTTTACACCAAGGACAGATACGGACTTGATGAACACATACAGCTTTCGGACGGAACGTACAGTTATATCGTTGTGTTAAAGGAAATCGGTCTTGACGGCAATCTTATAGAAGACGCTGTTGTGGAAAGAAACAATGTAAGCGGCAGACCGGAAGTCGCGTTCAGACTGAGCCCGGAAGGCGGCGAACAATTCTACACTCTTACGTCAGCTAACGTCGGCAGGAATCTTGCCATCATTATGGACGGCAAGGTCAGATCATATCCCAATATTTCGCAGGGAATCAGCGACAGGGGAACAATCACGGGCTTTGATCAGGAAGGCTCTGAAAACCTTGCGCTTGTTTTAAGAACCGCGGCTTTGCCTGTAGAGCTTGAAGTTGCAAGCCAGCAGAGCATCGGCGCTTCGTTAGGTGAAGATACAATCCGTCAGGGGCTTTACGCGCTTTTGGGCGGCGTCGCGGCTGTATTGGTCTTCATGTTGATTTTCTACAAGGCGGCGGGTATTAACGCGGTTGTCGCGCAGTTATTGAATTTTTATATAATGTTCAGCGTGCTTTCCGCGCTCAACTTTACGTTAACGCTGCCGGCTATCGCGGGTTTCATTTTAACCATCGGCATGGCGACCGACGCCAACGTAATTATTTTTGAACGCATGAAGGAAGAAATGCGGCTTGGAAAATCAAGGAAGGCGGTAGTAGAAGCCGGATTCGGAAAGGCTTTCTGGGCGATTATGGACTCTAATATAACGACGTTCATCGCCGCTCTTTTCCTGTCACAGCTTGGCTCCGGGCCAATCAGGGGATTCGCGGTAAGCCTTTCAATCGGCGTGTTCTCGTCGGTGTTTACCGCGCTGTTTGTATCGCGCCTGATTTTTGATTTCGGAACCGATGTAATGAAGAGCAAGGACCTGTCTGTCAGCTGGACAACAAGAATTCAAGATGTCGCCGGCGAAGTGTCCCGCGTTAAGGCGGTAAAACTATGAAAAAAACAATTCAATTTTCAAAATTTTTCGTTCCCGCGGCGGTTATTTCACTTGTTCTTGTGGCTTTCAGCATATCAGGCTATTTCTTTAATAACGGGTTCGCCCTTGGCGTTGATTTCCAGGCCGGTCTTATCCAGGAAGTGCGGATAGCTCCGACTGCTTTCTCGCTGCGCTGGAACGGAACAGAGAACGCGACGCTTACCCACGACAGGAATAATATTTACATTGTCACATCAGGCCTCGGCGTTGAAGGCAGGACGTATACGTTCGCGTTAGCTGACTACAGCACAACAGGCGCGCTTTCAAGAGCGATGAGGCAGCAGCTTCCCGGTCTTGAGATTACAGCGTCCGCCGCGGACAGCACCGCTTTTAACGAAATTATTATCAGCATACAAAACGATCAGTCTCTTTCAAACAGCAGGTCTTTTATTATCCAGTATCTTAATTCGCAGAACGCGCCCATCGATATATCGGAAGTGCGCACCGCGATGTCCGGATTCAGCGAAAGCATCGCTGTGCAGAATATCGGCGTTCCCGAAGACCGTCATTTTATGATACGCGTTGAAGATAAAGAAGAAGGGCGCGTAGCATCCGCGGAAATCATCAGAGTGCTTGAAGCTCATTTCGGCAGCGGAAGCATCGCTGTTCTCCGTTCCGATTATGTCGGGTCGCGCTTTTCAAAAGATTTGACCGATCAGGCGGGAATACTTATATCCCTTACACTGCTTTTAATTCTTGCGTATTCGGCGATCAGGTTCAAGCTTCAGTACGCTGTCGGCGCTGTAATCGCGATTATGTATGACGTTCTTGTTATTGTTGCGTTTGTTGTCTGGTCGCGGATGGAGTTTACCACTTTAACAATCGCCGCGATTCTTACAATTCTCGGATACTCAACCAACAATACAATTATTTTCTTTGACCGCGTAAGGGAAAACCTGCGCCTGTATCCTGACAACGCGTTTGTTGACATTTTAAATATTTCGCTGACTGGCATTTTGGGGCGCACAATCATTACGACAGCTTCTACGATGCTTGCGGTTCTTGCGCTTTTTATTTTTACAACAGGCTCAATGAAGGATTTCGCGCTCGCCCTTCTTGTCGGCATGATTTCAGGCGTATATACGACGCTCTTTATCGTTTCCGGTTTTGTTAACTTCTGGCAGAATTCAAAAATAAAACGCCAGCAGAAAAAAGCCCTGGCAAAAATAGCTTAAGGAAACTTTATTGCCGGAAGCAGGAAGAATTTGCGCAGTTCATGAAAGTAATAAAAGCGGATACTTTGGGTTTTTGCATGGGGGTGCGGCGCGCTGTTGAAACAGCGGTTTCCGCTGCGCGGGATTCAAAGTATCCTGTTTTTACTTTGGGACGCATTATTCATAACCCGAAAGTGTTATCCGATCTTGAAAATCTCGGCATTAAGTCAATTGACGAGTCTTCTCTTGCTTCCTGCGCCGCGCTGCGGCATAAAGACGGCGCGGTTATAATCCGCGCGCACGGAATCAGCCCGCAAATGGAACAACTGCTGCGCGAAACCTGCGTCTGCCGCGTAATTGACGCGACATGCCCGAACGTAAAAAAAAACCAGTTAAAAGCGCAGGAACTTTCGCGCGAAGGTTTTAACATTTTTCTTGCGGGCGAAAAAGAACACGCGGAAATTACCGGCTTATTGGGATACTGCCGCGGCGCGCCGTTTTGCGAAGTAACAGGAAGCGCGCAGGAAGCGCAGGAAAAAGCGTCCTGTCTTTTAAAAAAAAATAAAGACGCAAAAACCGCTTTATTGGGGCAGACTACAATTTCTCCTGATGAATACGCCGCGGCCGCAAAGGAAATTAAAAAATATTTTCCCAGTCTGCTAATTATTAGCACAATCTGCAGGGCGACAGAAGAGCGCCGCGTCGCGTTACGCGCATTACTTGAAAAAACAAACGCGGTAATTATCGCAGGCGGCAGGGAATCCGCAAACACGCGGCGCCTTTACGAGACTGCCCTTGAAAGCGGCAAACCCTGCGTTCTTGCGCAGAACGCAGACGACATTCCGCCTGAATTTTTTAATTTTGATACTGTCGGCGTATGCGCAGGAGCTTCCACGCCGGATTCAACGATAGACGAAATTGAAAATGCTTTAAACCGCGGCTGTAAATAAACAGACTGCTTCAGAGAAATCTGTTAATTGAATCCCATTTCGCTTAACGCTTTTTCCGCTTCTTTAATTTCGTCAAACGGCTCTACCCTGTCCGCGTATATAATCGAGTTTTCATGGCCCTTGCCAAGAAGGATGACAAGATCGTCTTTTTCAGCCAAAGACAGCGCCTTGCGGATGGCGTCCGGCCTGTGCGGTATTAAAAAAAGGTTTTTGCCGCGTTCAAAAATAGTTTCGTTTTTTTCTTCCGTTACCCCCGCCGCGATTTCTTCCAGAATGGACATTGAATCTTCTGCGCGCGGATCTTCGTCGGTTAAAACGATTATATCGCTGTATTGGGTCGCGATTTTTCCCTGCTGCGGCCTTTTTTGCGTGTCCCTTTCCCCCGCGGAACCGAAAACGCTTATAATCCGCGGGCATTTTGTTTTACCGCTGGAGTTTTTTCTTGCTCTTAAAGGCGGGAAGACGGTTTTAAATGAAGAAGGAGTATGCGCGTAATCCACTACAACTTCAAAGGGCTGGCCTTTGGCGATCGCGGTCATCCTTCCCCTTACGGATTTAAGTTCTTTTATATGGACTGCTATTTCGCTTACCGGAATGTTTAAAAGACCGTTAACCGCAAGAATGGCGGCAAGTACGTTAGCTGAATTAAAAGCCCCCGGGAGCCTGTCTCTTATATCTATATGTTTGTTTAACGCGGGTAAAAAAACAGAATACCAGTTTCCCCACGGGCTGCTTTTTATATTTTCAAGAACTATATCCCCGTCCCTTCCCGAAGGGCTGTATGTGACTATTTTACAGCCGCAGGCTTTTTTAAAATACTGCAGGCTGCTGTCGTCAGCGTTGATTACGCCGAACGGTTCCGGCGAATCATCGCCTGAAAACGGATGCGCCGCGCCTTTGTATCTTTCAAGCGCGCGGAAAAGATTCGCCTTGTCGTGCCTGTACTGTTCCCATGTGCCGTGAAATTCAAGATGCTCATGGGTTACATTGGTAAGAACGGCGCTGAAAAAATCAACATCGCCAAGGCGGCTTGTTTTTTCCGACAATCCGTGGGAGCTCGATTCGATTATCGCGTATTCGCATCCGTTATCTGCCATTTCTTTTAGAAGGCGCTGAACAATAGGAGCTTCCGGCGTGGTCTGATGCTCGCTGTTCCATAGAACTTCTCCTTTTCCGGGGCAGTGCTGGACTGTTGATATAAAACCCGCATTTTTCCCCAAAAGCGACAGAAGCTGAAAAATAAGATAAACAGTCGTGCTCTTTCCTTCGGTTCCCGTAACGCCTGTTACGCGCAATCGTTTTGAAGGATGCTGATAATAAGAAGCGGACACAGGAGACATCGCCTTTCGCGCGTTATTTACCTTTAAATAAACTATATCGTTTTCTTTTTGCGCAATTTCATTTTCGTGTACAATCGCCAAAGCTCCGTTTTTTAAAGCGTCTTTTATGTACAGGCTGCCGTCAGTATGCGCGCCGGGAAGGGCGAAAAAAAGGCTTCCCGGTTTTACGCCGCGCGAATCGTATTCAAGCGAAGTTATATACGGATCGGATGTTCCGCACTTGTGAATTAAGCCGGCTCTTGCCGCCGTATCCTGCGTAAAAAACTGAGAAAGAAGCAGCCCGTAAGGTTCCTCGCACATGATAAATTATCCGCGTTAGAGCGTGTTCTCCTCCTCCCCGAAAACAATTGCAGTAAATGTATATAGCTGCGCGTCCTGCGCTTCATAAGAGCCTTCAGGCAGTCCTGCCTTGACGCAGATATAATCAAGATATTCGCCAAGATTCCATCCCTGTTCAACAGGCACCTGCGGTAGAAGAACCCCCGATCTTCCGCGCGCTGATAATAATAATCCGTGAACGCCTATTTTTACCTGATTAAGCGGATCAGGGCACAGCGTCATCGGTGAAAGCGCGGAAATCTCAATATGAATCATGTGAAGCTCTTCCTTCCTTAAAGGCGGAAACCGCGGATCGCCGAACGCGGCTTCTTTCGCCATTATGCGTACGGTTTCTACAAGCGGTAAATTTGCCGTCATCCTGCCGATACATCCGCGTAAATTTTTTCCTGAGCTGTCATTCTTATGCAGCGTGACAAACGCGCCGCATGGTGTGTTTATATTCGGTAAACTCTCAATACCGGCGTTCCATGATGGTTTACGTCCTTCGAGTTTCGAAATTATCGATTCTCTTGCTTCAGAGAGCAGAATCGCTTTTTCATTGTCTGTGATGGTAAAATCCATATCTTTTATATATTATAATACAGGCGGTAAAAATGAAACAGGACAAAAAAACCAAAATAATAAAAATCGGAGGATTCGCCCATATACGCCCTGTTTTTATCGGCGGCGATAATCCTGTTACCGTTCAGACAATGTATAAAGACCGGCTTGATTTTTCCGGTATCGATGCGGCTGCGGCAAAAATTCAAACATTGCAGGCTCTTGGGTGCAGTCTTGTGCGGTTTGCGGTTCCCGACATGCAGTCGGCTGAAGTTCTGGGCGCTCTTTCACAGAATACTCCGGTGCCGCTTTCCGCCGACATTCATTTTGATCATAAAATCGCCCTTCGCTGTCTTGATTTTCCAATCGCGAAAATCAGGATTAATCCCGGCAATATCGGCGGCAGGGAAAAAGTCCGCGATGTGCTTGATAAAGCCGCGTCAGGCGGAATCCCTATAAGAATCGGAGTAAACGCGGGCAGCCTGCCGCCTGATCTTCGCCGCCGCGTTGACGGAGAAGAAGGAAAAACGCTTGGCTTAAGCGAAGCGCTTGTACAGGCTGCGCGGCGGGAAACGGAAATTTTTGAAGAATTGGGCTTTACGAACTATCTTGTGTCAATGAAAGCCAGTACAATTGCCGATACTATAAGAGCGAACTGTATTTTTTCCGGGCATTCAGACTCGCCTTTGCATATAGGCGTTACAGAAGCAGGTCCGCTAGCCGCGGGAATCGCAAGAAACAGCGCGGCGATGTCGGCGCTTTTAAAGGAAGGCATTGGCGATACAATCAGGGTATCCCTTTCAGATACTATGGAAAGCGAAATTATCGCCGGAAGGGAAATACTAAAGGCGGCCTTTGAGCTTTCGCCTGAAAATAAAAGGCTTAAGGCAGGCGGGGTAAGTATCGTTTCCTGTCCGCGGTGCGGAAGAAGCGGATTTGACACTCATAGTTTTTTGGAACGGTGGGCGCAAAAGCTTTATTCCATAAACAGGGACGCGACCATTGCCGTAATGGGGTGCGAAGTAAACGGCCCGGAAGAAGCAAAACACGCAAGCCTTGGAATTACAGGTGCGGGAGATAAAGTATTGATCTTTAAACACGGCAAAGCGGTTAAGATGATTGACGCCGGTTGCGCCGATAAAATCTTTGAAGAGGAATTAAAAGATTTATGAATAAATTTTTTAAGGTAACAGTTTTTCTTTTACTTATATGTTTCGCGGCTCCGGTTTTCGCGCAGCTTGAAACGGTTCCCTGGTGGCTTTCGCTTGAATACGGCAAGCAAAGGTTCCGCTCGGGAGCTTACGGCGACGCCCTTTTACTGTTTGAAGACGCAAGGCGCGACAGGCGCGCGATGTATGAAAAAATGGAGCGCGATTTAATTCTTCTTTTATCTGTTAATGAAGTGCGCCGTATCGGTGATTCGCTTGAAAAGGTAGAGCAGTACGCTTATGAAAGATATTACACCGCGGCCTTTGCCGCTCTTGAAGAGCTTTATTACCGCGTTTCAAAATCAAGCCTTAATAATTCAGCGTCAGCGGCTCTTGCCGCAATCGGAAAATTAAAGGATTATCCTGAAGCCGAATACTGGATTGGCGAAGTTTACAGATTGGAAGGCGAATTGACTCTTGCCCTGTCTCAGTACCGCAGGGCGTACGCGGCGCGGAGCAATCTTGAAGACACGCACTTTAGCGTAACGCTGCAGTACAAGATCGCGGGTATTCTGCGCACCAGAATGGAATACGTTGAAATGGAAAAAATTCTGCTTTCCATTATTAATGAGCATGATACGCTCTGGGTAAACGCGAACCTTGCGCAGGAGAACGCCGGTTCAACAGGCGGCAGCCTTCCTTACGCGCAGGCGTCTTCTTCCTTTGCCAGAACCGCGATGACGCGAACGCTCGCAAACGAAGGCGTTAACAGGTTCATGGAATTATACAGATATAATAACAGGACTGTAGAACAGGCGCACAGGCTGCTTGGATTTTACCATGTTAACCTTGGACATGATTCCGCGGGGCAGCATCTTATGTTCGCATTTCTGATTCAAAACACTGTGATATTGGAAGAAATCAGGGTGCGCCAGTATAATTACACATTCGCCGGGCTTTCCGCTCTTATGCAGGAAATAAACAGGAATCCGCTTTTATTGTCATACATTGACGAAGTTGAGTATTTTAAAACGGCTTATTATCTTGCCGCAAGCCTTTACCGCAGCAACAATTTATCGGTTGCACGTAACATATGGGAATTTCTTGCCTTGCATCCGCAGGCAGGACAGTGGCAGGGACGTGCGGTAAGCCAGCTTAGAAACCCGCGGACAGAGCCTGTTTCGGAAACTTTTTAAATTATTCATCGGGCAACCCGGATTTGAACCGGGGACCCCAAGTCCCCCAGACTTGTACGCTAAACCAACTGCGCTATTGCCCGATTGCCTGATCAATTATTAATGACCGGTCAGAAATTAAAAGTAGCAAATAAAAACAATCTTGTCAATGAAGAAAGCTGTTACATTTTCAGTACGGACTTGTCATAATCATCAGGCGGCATGAAACCCAATAATTGAATGCAAGCTGCTGCAATGGAGCTTATGCCAAGCCCTGTGTTTAAACAGTTTTCTTTCGGCTCGTTTTGGTATTCGCCCTTGTATTGAGGATCATAGACAATGCACGGAACGGGGTTCAGGCTGTGGCTCGTTTTTGTTATCGGACTTCCGTCCGCTTTGCATAAAACTTCGCCTGTTTTTTTATTGTGTTCGTACATATCGTCGCTGTTCCCGTGATCGGCTGTGATCACCATTACGGCTCCCGCTTTTTCTGCGGCTTCCGCAAGTCTTCCAAGCTGGACGTCCATTCCTTCCATCGATTTAATTACAGCGTCGTAAACGCCTGTGTGACCGACCATATCGCCGTTCGGAAAATTGAGCCTTATAAAATCGTACTTGCCTGAGCCGATTGCAGCTACAACTTTATCCGTAATTTCGGCGCACTTCATTAAAGGTTTTTGCTCAAACGGAATTACATCGCTTTTTATTTCGATATAGTCTTCAAGTTTTTCATCGAACTTGCCTGTGCGGTTTCCGTTGAAGAAATAAGTGACATGCCCGTACTTCTGCGTTTCGGAAATCGCGAGAGTGCGCACCCCGCTTGACGCAAGATGCTCGCCCATTGTTTTATCGATTGAAGGCGGGTTTACAAGGTATCTGCGCGGAACGTGCAAGTCGCCGTCATATTCCATCATGCCGGCGTAACAGACTTTCGGGCGTCTCTTTCTGTCAAACTTGTCAAATTTATCTTCTTCAAACGCGGCTGTAATCTCCAGCGCGCGATCGCCGCGGAAGTTGAAATACACAACAGAGTCTCCGTCTTCGATTGCGCCTACAGGTTTACCGTTATCTGCAATAACAAATTCCTTTAAATCCTGATCGATGATATCAGGTATCTCTTTTCTGTAAGTGACTACAGCTTCCCGCGCCGACGCGAACTGGCGGGCTTTACCAAGAACATGAGTCTGCCAGCCGCGGTCTACCATTGACCAGTCCGCGCCGTAACGATCCATTGTAATCCACATGCGCCCGCCGCCTGATGCGATCTTCGCGTCAAAGCCGTCGTTATTAAGCTCTTTAAGAAAATTTTCAAACGGATCGATATAATCAAGCGCGCTCAGTTTTCCAACGTCGCGTCCGTCAAAAAGCGTATGGATTCTGACGCGTTTAACGCCTTCCTTTTTTGCATGCGCGATCATTGCCTTTAAATGATCAAGGTGGCTGTGTACATTGCCGTCGGAAAAAAGCCCGATAAAGTGAAGGCTCCCGGGCTGCTCGCAATGGGCGCACTTTGCGTCCCCCTTTACGTTAGCGATGATTTCTTTCCACGCCGCGCCTTCAAACATCGCGCTTGTTTCAATCGATTTTGACACCAGCGCCGCGCCCTGACTGAAAACTCTTCCGCAGCCCATCGCGTTATGACCCACTTCGCTATTGCCCATATCTTCATCTGACGGAAGCCCGACAGCAGTACCGTGCGCTTTTAATTTTGTGTGCGGATTATTTTCTGTCAGCTTTGTCAGATTGATCATTTTAGAATTGGCGACAGCGTCGCCTTCCCTGTATTTTCCGTAACCTACGCCGTCCATGATAACCAAAACTACAGGTCCCGGCCTGCCTTTCCACGCAGGATTCTTCTTCAAAGCTTCCATAAATTCTCCTTATGATATTCAATTATAACATATAATATTTTATTTTTATATAAAAACTTCTACGGGAACCTGAAGGCTGTTCTGCGAAAAAATATTACGAAGCGAAAAAGCGCGTTCTTCAAGATAATCATCCGGAAGCCGCGAGGCAAGAGGGTCTTCGGGGGCGCTTCGGGCTTTGCCGTAAAGCTGCACTTTGCGGATGCCGCGCTTTGCGTTTGCAGCTAACAAAAGCGCCAGTTCTTCCCACGCTTTTTTTTCTTCCTGCGGCGGCGTCTCTCCGTTTATGGCGCAAAGCATTGTCTGTATTGTCACAGCGGAAAGGGAAGTAAACTCTTTTATCTTTTCGATATGCCTGTCAAAAGGCAGCGCGCAGCGGTTCATTTTCAAATACCAGTAAGGAGTTCCGGCGTCAAGTTTCAGCCAGATGTCCGCCGCGGGATTTTCGGCTGTCTCTTTTAAAAACGAAAAAATTTCAGGCTGTAAAAGCCCGGTTCCGTTTGTTATAACAACAAGCTGAGCGCAGAGCGCTTCCCGCAGGCGGATTTTTTCCGCCAGGTTAAAAGCACCGCGAAAGTACGCAGAAAGAGTCGGCTCACCGTTACCAGAAAAACAGATGTCCTTTATTGGAATATTTTGTTCATGCGCGCCGGATACTGCTGCGCGAAGGTCTTCTTCCATCTGTTTAAAAGAAAATCCCGCTCCGCTTGAAAAAGGAAATACTTCGCAGTACGGACAGTCAAACGCGCAGCTTTTTTTTTCCGGGAAAAGATTTATTCCGATTGAAAGTCCCGCAGATCGCCTTGAATAAACAGGGTATACGACAACGCCNTTTTCCCTNTCGCGGTGATTTGTAACAGAAGCTATGTTAAGCATACATTAATTTTCCGTGAGGTTCCGGAATAATGCGGCCAAGAGATATGGCGGTTTCTATCCATTCGTTAATAACTGTTTCTGCATTATGAAGCGCTTCAGCATATGTTTTTCCATCTGCCATACAACCTGCAAGTTCAGGAACTTCAGCAATATAGGAATTATCTTCTTTGCTCCAATAAATAATAATTTCATACTTATTCATTTACAGCCTCCAACTGGTATTTTACTATAATATCATTATGGTGAAAAATATGATGACTTCCCTTGATGCGCATCGAAAATCCAAATGCATTTAATAAAGAGACAGCTTCAGAAAACATTATTGATTTATCCTGCTTTCCTGATAAAATCTTTTGTAACAGTTTCTCATGTTTTCCCATAATATAAATTATATATTTTTTTTCAAAAAAAACCCATGGAAAATTTGTAAAATATGTTATTCTCTAATATCATGCAGGATAAAACCGCCGCGCAGGCTGAAATGCTCGCTAACAGGCTTCANAAANGTTTTCGCCATTTAATAAAATGGGCGAAGCGCAAAGGTATCGGCGCTTTCAGATTATATGATCGCGATATACCCGAAATTCCCCTGGTGCTGGATTATTATGGCGATTGCGGTGCGCCAGATGNAGCCATTCTTTGCGGCGCTCTTTACAAGCGTCCTTACGAGAAAAACGCTGACGAAGAAAACGAATGGCTTTCCGCCATGAAAAAAAGCGCCGCATCTTCGCTTGGCGTAAACCATGAAAACATATTCCTGAAACAGCGCGAACGCCAAAAAGGACTTTCCCAGTATGAAAAGATAAGCAAAGCAGGTTTTGAAAAAACAGTACAGGAAAGCGATCTGTTTTTTAAGGTTAATCTTTCTGATTATCTTGATACAGGCCTTTTTATTGACAGGCGGATGTTACGCGCAATTATCCGCGAAGAGTC
>WQTB01000002.1 GCA_009786495.1 Treponema sp. | reverse complement strand
TGTCCGAGTTTGTAAAAATTTCTGTTATCATTTTGCTTGCGCGTTTTCTTGCGGACACAGATCGCAAAAGGGAATCATTTTCGCGTTTTTTTATAAGCTGCATTATTGCGTTTGTTCCGATGGTTATTGTCATGCTCCAGCCTGATCTTGGAACCGCTCTTGTTTATTTCGCCATACTTCTTACAATGATTTTTATAGCGGGCGTCAGAATGCGTTATATCGCGTTCATGATATCCTGCGTCGCCCTTATGGGAATTTTTCTGGTGCTTCCTTTATGGCAGAATTATATCTTGCAAAGAACGATTCCATTTCTAACTGTTCTGACAAATACGCGGATAATTACAATCGCGGTGCTTTTCTTTCTTTTAATCGCGGCAATTGCCGTATTCGGTTATTTAAGATACAAAAAGAAATATTTTTTCTGGGTCGGTTATGCGTCAATGATCATCATTTTTTCTCTCGGCGCCTCCTTTGCCGCCCGCATGATTCTGCGCCCATATCAGATAATGCGCCTTATTGTGTTTCTTGATCCTTACGTTGATCCGCAGGGAGCAGGCTGGAATATTATTCAATCTGTCACAGCTATAGGAGCCGGCGGATTTACAGGCAGGGGTTATTTGCAGGGAACGCAGAGCCATTACCAGTTTCTGCCGGAACAGAGCACGGACTTTATTTTTTCCATTTTTTCCGAAGAAGCGGGATTCATCGGCGGGTTTATTGTTTTTGCGATTTTTCTTTTAATCTGTTACCGTCTTATTTCTACGATAAAACACGTAACAGACCCTTTTGCAAAATATTTATGCGCAGGGCTTACGGGAATGTACGCTTTTCATTTTATTATTAATGTCGGCATGACAATGGGCATAATGCCCATAACGGGTCTTCCGCTTTTATTTATGTCATACGGAGGCTCCGCTGTCCTTACATCGATGATTGGCATCGGTCTTGCCTTGAGCATTTATGTCAGAAGATATAACCGCTAACGCGCCTGCCTTGGTACCTGCTGAGTTTATACATTGAAAGCTGATAACGATATTTATATCGATCCAATAAAGATGTTAGGTGAACATCTTCTTTCCGTGGACAGGCCTTCGCGTTATACGGGAGGAGAAGCCGGCCGCCTTGCCAAAATAAATGAAGGATTTAAAACCGTAATCGCGTTTCCTGACCTTTATGAAATCGGAATGGGAAACCAGGCGCTTCGAATCATTTATAACCGGTTAAACGGCATACAGGGTATTTCATGCGATCGCGCATTCGCTCCGGCCCCTGATTTTGAAAATCTCCTTCGAAGCAAAAAAATTCCTTTATACGGACTCGATACCGGAATCGCCCTTGGTAAAACCGATTTGTTTATGTTCACGCTTGGATATGAGCTTGGCTTAAACGGAATTTTAACCATGCTGGACGTATCGGGAATTCCCCTGCGCTGCGAAGACAGAAATGAAGATCATCCTTTAGTTATTGCAGGAGGCCCTGCAGTTTCCAATCCGCTTCCGTATTCGCCTTTTATTGACGCATTCTGGATAGGGGAGGCAGAAGCGGGTTTTTTCAGCCTTGCATCTGATCTTGCAAATTTAAAAGAGCAGGGGAAGGGCAGGGCGGAGCTTCTTGAAAAAATTGCATCACATCAGAATATCTGGATAAAAGGCAAAAGAAAAGCGTTACGCGCAATAATGAAAGATTTTTCTGAAAGCTCAAGCGACGTGTATCCTGTTCCGGGCATGAAAATTGTGCATAATCATGGAACGGTGGAAATCATGCGCGGCTGCCCCAACGGATGCAGATTCTGCCATGCGGGATTCTGGTACAGACCTTACAGGCAAAAAGATCAGCAAACGGTAATTTCCCATGCCGGCGACATGGTAAAAAAAGGCGGCTGGCAGGAGATAAGCTTATCATCGTTATCATCCGGGGATTATGATAATCTTGATAATCTGATCGAATCATTGAATCAAAAATTTTCAGGCGCTCATGTATCGATCCAGCTTCCTTCCCTTAAAGTTTCAGGTTTCTCCATATCGCTTCTTGAAAAAATTTCCATGACAAGAAAGAGCGGACTTACATTCGCCGTTGAGACGCCGCTTGACGCATGGCAGGCTTCAATTAACAAAGAAGTAACAATGAACAATATCTGCTCCATTATTGAACAGGCAAAAAAAAGCGGATGGAAGGGAATCAAATTCTATTTTATGATAGGTCTTCCGCTTCCGCCTTCAGGCAGTGAAATAGAATTTAATAATGAAGAAGACGCAATAATCGATTTTATCAAAGAAGCAGGAAAAAGAACGCGGATGCATTTTAATATTAATGTCAGCGTATTTATTCCAAAGCCGCATACACCCTATCAAAGGTCGGCGCAGATGGACAGCGTAACAGCGGAAAAAAAACTCTTTACTATCCGATCCGCACTAAAGCCTTTAGGACACAAGGTAAGTTTTTCTGATCTGCTTATCACCCGGATTGAAGGCCTTTTAAGCAGGGGAGATGAAAAGGCGGGGCTTTTATGCGAAGAAGCGTGGAGAAGCGGAAGCAGGCTGGACCCGTGGAGCGAGTTTATTAATAAGGAAAAATGGCAGCAAATATTTATAGATAATAGNGAATACGCAAATAGAATTTTTTCCGGGAATTATGATATTCTTCCTTGGTCATGTATCGATTCGCAGGTTACAAACGAGTTTTTATGCAATGAATTTGATAAATCATTAATGTCAAAGCGCACGTTATCGTGCAAATCTGAATGCAGCAACTGCGGAGTCTGTAATAATGAAATAAAACCTGTTACCGCTTTTGATACGCCGTATCTAGATCATTTTGTTAACCGATTAAATAATAAAGTTAACGTTAATAATTTGACAGACGATGATCAAATAAAAAAAGACCAGCCAATCTACAGAATCCTTTTTAGTTACAGGAAAACAGGAAGCGCGGTTTTTCACGGACACTTAAGCCTGATAGAAATATTTTCTATGTCATTCAGAAGAGCCGGAATTCCTGTAGTTTTTACAAAAGGATTTAATCCGCTTGCAAAGATTGAAATCGTATCTCCGCTTGCTACCGGTATTGAATCTGAAAATGAAATCGCGTCAGCTGATTTTGCCGAGGCCTTTTCCGTTAATGATTTTATCAATAATCTCAATAATAGTTTTCCTGAAGGAATAAGCGTTAATAATGCCAGTATACATAAAATAAATACAGGACAGAAAAAACATTCTCTTGCTTCATTATTATGGGGTTTCTCATATGCCGGTAAAAACGGCATTGATTATGTTAACTTTAAAGACGATAAGGTTTACAAAAAGAGCCGTCTTGATAATGAAGATTTAAAATCATTGTTTTATTTAAAAAGAAAAAATGTATTAGCAAAAAATATTATTGATGATCAAAATAACTGGGCTTCATTCTTTGATGTATACAGATTCCTGTATCCTGAATCATGATTTTATATATTTTTATATNGATTAACCATTAATTTAGATAGACAGAAGATACATTATGAATAGTGAATTAGATATGTGATTTGNGACGATGCTTATGTTAACAATACTGCGGTTTTTATTCGGATAAAATAAAAAGATTTATATGGGCAGGNTTACTGAAAATNTATGTAAATGTCGGCGATGATGATAACGAGTCATATCCTACAGCGACAATATACATTGAAACATAGGCATAAAGACCGTTTGCGTTTTTTGCTACATCCGTGTTTCTTGCATCGATTCTTAACTCATTTGAATTTAAAAAATACTGGTTTGGGACAGGACTGCTGACAGAGCGCATTAGTGACACTTCATTTGCCGGACTGCTTTTTAATGCCGCATACGGAAGATCGCCTGAAACCGCGGGAAATACGATCATTAAGGTATCGCCTTCAGGCATCATCGAAAGGTTATCCCTGCCCATAAATGACAGTTCATGAAAATTACGGCTTCTTAGGAGCTGCTCTATTGATGTATTCGCTAAAGTATTTGAAGGATACGTATACGGATTTATCGCATTATAATCGCTGCGGTATTCGCTTGAAACATATTCGGGCGGATCCTCAATTGTCGCGTTATTATTCGCGCTGACATATATTTTATAGAATATCGCGTAATTCTCAAAATATATATATTCAGAACTGATTTTAGGAAGATATATCTCCGCTTCTGTATTAAATATTCTTTTTGGCTGCGGCACCTGCGGAAGATAAAAGTAATCTTCTATTCCGCAGGATGATACGAAAAACGCGAATATTAAAAAAATGACAAAGCGGAAACAGCCATGCCATACGCGCATACGCAGATTAAATCTCAAGAATGATTATCCTGTCTCTTGCAAGATTGTGCCAGAATAAATTAACAGGATTCATTGTGTCATATTCCCACTGGTAATTCAAAAGTAACGCGCGGTACGCTTCGATTGCAAGCGGTTTATTTCCAAGCTGTTCGTACAGCCGTCCGATATTAAACTGCGCGCGCGGACCGTCGGGGAACTCAAAGCTGTGCGAAGTACATTTTGTAAGATATTCAATTGCTTTTTCAAGCCTGTTTTGTTTTTCCGCCGCGATGGCAGCCTGAAAATAAGCTATGGGACCCAGATATGTTTTCTCTCCGGTTTGCGCTGACTTTACCCATGCTTCTTCGGCTTTTGAAAAATCTTCCCTGCCTGAATGAATGCTGGCGGTTAACGACCATGCCTTGCTTGCGGCAAAACCTTTTTTATTACCGGCGAATGTTTCAAGCTCCGCAAGCAGACTGTTCACTTCGGCTGAATGTTCATCATCATTAATATTATAATAGAGTTCTTCGTACTTCTCGTTTAACTCTTCGATTCCGGCGATGGCTTTTTTTTCCAGATTGTCGCTTATAACAAAAAAGGCAATCAATCCGATTAAAAGAAATATCACTACTCCGGTTATTACTAAAATTCCTTTTCTGTTCTTACTGAAAAATTCATTAAGTTTCTCGCTGCTGAATCCTGAATCTTTTGCCGCATCATGGCTTTTTGACAGGCTGATTTTTTCATTGCCGCTTTGCATTATCACTCCTTGGGTGTTATATTAAGCTCTTTTATCAATCTTGACAAATAAGTGCGCTGTATATCAAGAGCCCTTGCGGTTTCCGTCTGGTTCCAGCTGTTTTCATCTAGAACTTTTCTGATAAAACTGGACTTAAAAACACTGACCGCGTTTTTCAAGTTCCGCTCCGCCGGCTCTTCGTCGTCTGATATGTCAACTCCCTTATCATAACGATTTTTCAAAAAAAGATCATCAGGTTCTATCCACTTATTCTTGCCGATTACGCACGCTCTTTCTATGCAGTTCTGAAGTTCGCGGACATTACCGGGCCATGAATAAGACAATATAATGCGAAGGGCATCCTGCGAAAACCCGTTAAATTGTTTTTTTGTCTCGTTCATGTAATGCTTAAGAAAATATTCCGCAAGCTCGGGGATGTCTTCGGGGCGCTGGCGAAGCGGCGGAATGTAAACAGGCAGAACATTCAAACGGTAATATAAATCGCCGCGGAATTCGTTTTTTTGAACCTGCTCTTCAAGGTCCCTGTTTGTCGCAGCCACTATTCTTACATTAACGGTAACGGTCGAGTCAGAGCCGACTTTTTCAAATTTCCTTTCCTGTATTACGCGCAAAATCTTGGCCTGCAGGGAAAGCGGAAGGTCTCCGATTTCGTCAAGAAAAATTGTTCCTCCGTCCGCAAGTTCAAACCGGCCTTTCCTGTTCGCGATTGCGTTTGTAAACGCGCCTTTAACATGGCCGAAAAGTTCGCTTTCCAAAAGCCCTTCAGGAAGAGCCGCGCAGTTTACCCTGATAAAAGGCGCGTCCCTGCGCGGGCTTTTTAAATGAATCTGCTCCGCGAACAGTTCCTTGCCTACCCCGCTCTCTCCCAGGATCAGCGCCGATGAATCTGTTTTTGCGATGCGTTCTATCATGTCAAGTTTTTCAAGGATAACCGGGCTTTTTGTCACGATTGT
Organism: Treponema sp.; assembly: GCA_009786495.1. The sequence continues at coordinate 13,939 of WQTB01000002.1, read as the reverse complement.
GTGATACTGCGTATCGTGAATCTGGTTTTCAAGTTTCTGTATTTTACTCTGCGCCTCTTCCATGTTCTTTGCGTTGACAATCGCCAATGCCGCCTGATTTGCGAAGATTTCGAGCCATTCAATGTCATTCTGCGAAAAACCGGTTTCTGATTTTTTATTTATAACTTCAAGCACTCCGATACATTCATCTTTTATCCGCATCGGAACCGCCATTATTGTATTTGACTTATAATTTATTTCTTCGCCGATATTACTCAAGTGGCGTTTGTCATTTTCAACATCATTCACTATCAGCGATTTATTTTTCTGCGCTACCCAGCCTGCGATTCCTTCGCCCATTTTTACAGTGTATTTTTTTACTTCGCTGCCCTTTGATCCAAGCGCTACTTCAAAAAATAAAACATTTTTTTGCTTGTCAAGGAGCAAAAGGCTTGACGCTTCTGCGCCTGCAAGAAGCGTCGCCGATTCCATGATTTTCGACAAAAGGCTGTGCGTATCCCTGTAATTCGAATTTATCAGAGAATTGATCTCTATCAGGGTGTGAAATTTATTTACATCAATATTTGACAGCATAGCCGTCCTTAAAAATTATTCATTCATCCTGGGAATTTTTAGACTTAAGCACAGAACCAAGCGTATAAGTTGAATCAGATGATTCTTCGCCTGTCATATACCGCGATATTTCTTCCCTTTGCACTTTTTTCTGATAATCACGGATTGAGAAGGCGACTTTTTGTCTGTCGCTTTGTATTTCCAGCACTATCGCTTTAATTTTGTCTCCGACTTTGAATTTCTTAAGCGCTTCGTCCGGGTCTTCATCGCGTTTTTCCACAAGATTTGTTTTATGGATAAGCCCTTCGATGCCGCCCGGAACCTTAAGGAATACGCCAAAATCTGTAACGGACGCGACTTCGCCTTCCACAGGGGAACCCGGCTTGTAATTCTCGTTGAAATTTTTCCAGGGGTCGTCAGTCAGCTGCTTTACTCCCAGCTTGATGTTCCTGCTGTCTAAATCGACAGAAATCACCATTACCTCGATTTCCTGCCCCTGAACAAGCCCGAAGTTTTTGGATTTTCTTGTCCATGACATATCGTCGGAATGAAGGAATCCGTCAATGCCTTCTTCAAGCTCGATGAACGCGCCCGCATTTGTCACTTTAACAATTTTTCTTTTAATCCTTGCGCCGACAGGATATTTCTTTTCGATTGATTCCCAGGGATTATCTTGAACTTGCTTGAGACCCAAAGAAACCCTACCCGCCTGAAGATCATAACCCAGAATCATGCACTCGACTAAATCGCCCGCTTTTAACATATCCTGCGGTTTCTGGACTTTTTTTAGCCATGAAAACTCGGAAATATGCGCAAGTCCTTCTATGCCTTCTTCGAGTTCGATAAACGCGCCGAAGTCCGTGAGTTTTGTCACCTTGCCTTTAATAATGTCATTTACATGGTACTTTTCTTCAAAATGCACCCACGGGTCGCTTGTATAATGCTTAAGGGAAAGATTGATTCTTTTTTCCTGGCGATCTATGCGTATAACTTTTAGGCGGATTTCCTGGCCTTTTTTAACAAAATCCTTAGGCCGCGTTACATGCCCCCAGCTCATGTCGTTAATGTGCAGAAGTCCGTCAAAACCGCCAAGGTCGATAAACGCGCCGAATGAAGTGAAGCTTTTTACAACGCCGTCAACATCCGTGCCAATCGGAGTATTTTCAAAGAAATCATTGCGTTTGCGGTCAAGGTCTTCTTCCATGAACTTGCGCCTGTTAACGACTATATTTATTTTTCCGTCCGAGTAAAGACGTTCCACGTATACTGTTATTTTCGTGTTTAGAATTTTTTCGGGGTTTTCAAGTTTCTGTATATCCGCCTGACTTACAGGGAGAAACGCGTGAACGCCGGCGCCGAGATTTACGTCAAAGCCGCCCTTAACCTGCTTTTCTACCTTTCCTTCCACGGATTTTTTTTCTGCGAACGCCTGACGCAGATTTTTCCAGAAAAGTTTCGCGTCTGCTTTTTGTTTTGAAACAATTACTTCGCCGTGCTTGTTTTCTTTAGCGATCAGAATAACAGGTACTGTTTCTCCGATATTCGGAATCTCTGTAAATTCTGAAATCGGAATTTTACCTTCCGACTTGTAACCTACGTCAATAAATACCTGATCTGATGTAACCTGAATTACTTTTCCTTCTATGAGCTGCCCTTCTTCGAGCTGCTCAAGCGACTTCAGGTACTCCTCCTGTAACTGGGTTTGAATGTTTTCTCCGTCTTTTACAGGACTCGTGTCCTGGCCCACTTCCCTCTCAGCCATTTTCTACTTCCCTTATAAGTTAATCTATGCTCTCTATCAATTTCTCATAAACTTGGATAATCGTCAAGTCACTTGTATCCAAATATTGAACGCCTTCGGCGATTTTTAGGCTTCCTTCGGCTTTATTCCTGTCAATTTCATCGCGTTCAGAAATAGCTTTTTTAATCTCTTCCAAAGAAAGAGCTGAAACCCCCTGATCAAAACGCCGCTTTGCCCTTGAATCCGCGGACGCGTCAAGATAGAAACGGTGTTCCGCATCAGGGAAAACTACAGTTGTCATGTCCCTGCCTTCTATTACAATATTCTGTCCGCCCGCGAGCTTTCTTATTAGGCTGTTTACAATTCGCCGCACGGGAACAATCGCCGATAAAGGCGATGAATATTTGTCGATTTCATCAGTATGAAGCAGTTCTGTTACATTTTCCCCGTTAAGAAAAACAGTGTCTTTTTTATATGAAATTTCGATATTTTTGGCATATTCAATCACTTTTTCGCTGTTTTTTATATCGATTTTTAAACGCAGACAACCCAGCGTAATCGCTCTGTACAGTCGTCCTGAATTTATATACGTGAACTCATTTCCGTTACTGTCTTTTAATTTTTCCGCAAGCATCTTCGCTATTGTGCTTTTCCCCGAGCCTGCCGGCCCGTCAATCGCTATTACCATTTATTTTCTCCGTGTGATTTAATCCGGTTAATTCCTTATTCGTAATTGATCTTGAGCTTCCTTCCAGAAGTTTGCCAAGAACTACAGAGCCGATTCGTATTCTGCGAAGCAGACTTGGGTGCAGATGAAAATGCGAAAATATTCTTCTTATCTCGCGGTTTTTACCTTCGATAAGAATAATATTTAAGCTCTTTCGCCCTGTCCTTTGCGCGCTTTTTGCCTTGTAGCTTATGCCATCGATTGTAATGCCTGAATTAAAAGCGTCAAGCACCTCATCGCCGATTACGCCTGTCGCTTCAACGATGTATTCTTTTTCAAGCTGCGAACCGGGGTGTCCAAGACGGGAAGCGAAAGAGCCGTCGTTTGTAAAGAAAATTAGCCCGCAGGATTGATAATCAAGGCGGCCTACATTGTAAAGCCGCTCTTTAATATCAGGCGGAAGAAGACTGAGCGCCAAAGGACGTCCCTGCGGATCGCTTGAGCTGCATATAAAACCCGGCGGCTTATTAAGCGCAAAATAATGTTTTTGGCTTTCAGGATGAACGGGTTTTCCGTCAAGAAGAATGACATCGCCTTCTTTAACTTTGCTTCCCTTTTCTATAATTATCATGCCGTTAACAGAAACCCTGCCCTTGGCAATTATATCTTCAGCCGCTCTTCTTGATGCAATTCCGGCATGTGAAAGAAAAACCTGCAGCCTAATACTTCTCTCCTTCAAGCTCGAATTTTTCAATGTCGCTTTCGCCGAGTTTAGGAAGTTCGGAAATGGAATTAAGGTTAAATATTTTTAAAAATTCTTTTGTAGTGCCGTATGTGACAGGGGCGCCTGGAATTTCTTTTTTTCCTACTTTGCGGATAAGATCTTTTTCCAATAAAAGTTTTATCATGTTGTCAGCGGACACGCCTCTTGTTTTTTCGATTTCCGCGCGCGTCACAGGCTGTTTGTACGCGATAATCGCAAGAGTTTCCATTGCGGCGCGGGAAATTTTACCTTCATTTTTTTTGCCGTATTTTTCTTTTAAGTTATCCCAATATTCACGCTTGATAAAGATTGAATATTTTCCGTCAGCATTTGAAAGTTCAAGGCCGCAGTCATGCGCGTTATATTTCTCTTTTAGATTTTCCAGAGCGGCTTTCACCGCGTCCCTTGACAGTCCGCCTGTCTGGGAAATGGAATCTTCATCAACCGGATCGCCTTCCATGTACAGTATTGCTTCGACAAGGGCGGTTTCTTTTTCAATATTTTTTGTCATTTTGTTTACTTGGGTCTGATAAGAATATCACCAAAAAGGCGGTTTTGAAAGAGTATTATAAGGCGCATTTTCGCGGCTTCAAGAACAGCAAGAAACGAACAGACTATTTCCATGGCGCCTGAATGGGTAATAAGTTCCGTAAATCTGCACTCGCCGTTATTTTCCAGAAGCTCGTAAAGCAGTGTCGTTTTTTCATTTACGGAAACTTCTTCATAAAGATCGATAATTCTTTCCGCTGAAAGATTGACAGTTAAAGTGGAAAATGTTTTAAGTAAATCCCAAATGTCAACTTTTTCCCACATATCATCATCCGCGAAAGGCAGATTATGTTGAAGACGGCGGCGTTCTATCACCCATTCGCTTTCTTTTTCCTTTTCTTCCATCAGCGCGGACAGTTTTTTATACTTTTGATATTCGATTAAGCGATCGACAAGTTCAGCCCTTGGATCTTCGCCGTAATCGTCTTCCATTTCCACAGGCAGCAGCGTACGGCTTTTTATATACAATAAAGTCGCAGCCATTGAATGAAAACCTGTAAGATCGTCCAAATCCATGATCTGCGCGTTCTGAAGGTAATCGATGTACTGTTCCGTTATCTCGGCTATCGGGATGTCGTAAATATTGATTTCGTTTTTCCGGATCATGTAAAGAAGGAGATCAAGGGGGCCTTCGAATTCATTCAGCTTGAAATTATGCGCGCTCTGCGCCGCTTCATGTTTTGTTTCCATATTTCAATATTTGCTTTTTTGTAAAGGTTTACGCCTTAGCATTATAACAGAAGCGCTCCGTTTCGATTCCCCGAATCAATCAAAGGCATGAAGTTTCGCTACGCGAAACTTCTAAATAAAAAAGAGCGCTTGCGCTCTTTTTTATTACATCTCCACGGGGAATCGCCTTTCGGTCGTAAACATCCTGTTTACTCCCTTCAGGCCGCCTGCGCGCTTCCAAGCGCATCCTGCGCTTGCTTTTTTTATAAAGGCTTACGCCTTAGCATTATAATAGAAGCGCTCCGTTTCGATTCCCCGAATTAATCAAAGGCATGAAGTTTCGCTACGCGAAACTTCTGAATAAAAAAGAGCGCTTGCGCTCTTTTTTATTACATCTCCACGGGGAATCGAACCCCGGTTGCCGGGATGAAAACCCGGTGTCCTAACCGCTAGACGATGGAGACTTTCTATTACTTTAGCTGAATATATATAAATCCCTGTAAATAGTCAAGAGCTTATTTCAATGATTCTGCGGGCTTCACGGATAAATCAGAGAGCATTTCCATTGTCCGCATTTGTCTTTTTCTTGACGGATCGTATTTTTCAAAATAGACGGCTTCTTCTGTATATCTTGTTCCCGCTGGCTTTTTTTCATCAGGATACCCAAAGTATACGACGCTCATTAAACAAATATGTTTTGGTATATTAAAAAGCGCGCGTATTTTTTCTTCATCGTGCGAACCTATCCATAACGAGCCTAAATCCATCGCTTCTGCCGCAATCAGCATATTTTGAACTGCGGCGCTTAGATCGATCCTCCAGCCCTGCCCTTCCCAGGGAATATTTGACGTGTTTGCGCATATCACCATCGCCAAAGGCGCGTTGATTTTTGACTGCATGGAGTCTGAAAGCTGCAAAAGCATGTTTTTGTCCGACACAATGATAAATTCCCACGGCTGAAGATTGCATGCAGAAGGAGCCGCCATTGCGGTTTCTAAAAGTACAGCGATTTTTTCTTTTTCGACAGGTTTATCACTGATATAACGGCGGATGCTTCGTCTTGAAAAAATTGCATTTAAAACAGTTTTTTGATTATCAGTCATATTTATTATCAAAAGTGTACTGTGATCGCTTTTTTATGACAAGACATGAAAATCAGGCGCAGCGTTTACTGCTATTGACCTTTTTAATTCCCTGCTGCATAATCAAACTACGGCTTGTGCCGGTTTTCATTCCACCATCCTAGGAGAGTTAAGTGCCCTGCGGAAGAAAGCGTAAACTACGAAAAATCGCCACTCATAAACGCAAGAAAAAACTGCGAAAAAACAGACACAAGAGCAAATAAACTTAAACATTAAAACAGGATTTTTATAAAACTTCGCTTTATTGTTTGATGTTTAAGAATTTGTTGTTTTATTTTTATTACTATGTAAATCCGGTTAGTTTCAGTTTATCTGTTTAAATTGTTAATATAAAATATCGGGAGAAACCATGGATATATCCGCGTTACAGAAGGTTCGATACGAATATAAACCGAAACTGCCTTCAAGCCTTTTAGGTTCTATCGAAGATATTTCGATAGAACACGGCTCCCCTACGCAGTCAATCTCTGACATGGAAGAACTCCGCGGAATTTTTAAGAACACGTACGGCAAGCCCATAATAAGTTTTACAAAAAAAAGAAAGCAGGCGGAGCAAAACGCGGATTTAAAACGCAAATTAAAAGTCGGCGTAATACTTTCAGGAGGCCAGGCTCCGGGCGGGCATAATGTAATAGCCGGTTTATTTGACGGATTAAAGAGCGGAAACAGCGATTCTACGCTGATTGGATTCAAGGGCGGACCCGGCGGACTTGTCGACAACAAAACTGTCGAGCTTACAAAGGACATTATCGGCAAGTACAGAAACACAGGCGGCTTTGACATTATTGGATCGGGACGTACAAAAATTGAAACGCCGCAGCAGTTCGCTTCGTCAATGGAAACCGCGAAAAAACTTGAGCTTGACGCGATTGTGGTAATCGGCGGCGATGATTCAAATACCAACGCCGCGCTTTTAGCGGAATACTTTATCGAAAACAAGACGCATATTCAGGTAATCGGCTGCCCGAAAACCATAGACGGCGATCTAAAAAACGAAAATATTGAAACGTCATTCGGTTTTGACACTGCATGTAAAACATATTCAGAGCTTATAGGCAACCTTTGCCGCGATACAAACAGCGCGAAAAAATACTGGCATTTCATCAAACTTATGGGGCGGGCGGCAAGCCACATCGCGCTTGAATGCGCGTTCCAGACACAGCCTAATATCTGCCTTATCTCTGAAGAAGTCGAGGCGAAGGAAATGTCGCTCGATCAGATAACGGATCAGATTTGCTCTTCCATCGCGCACCGCGCCGCAAACGGCGACAATTTCGGCATTATTTTGATCCCTGAAGGCCTTGTTGAATTTATCCCTGAAATAAAAAAATTAATCGGAGAGCTTAACGACGCAATCGCAGAAGAAGAAAAATCATTTGCAGCTAACACAAATTTTATAGATCAGTTATACTGGCTTTCAACGCGCATCAGCGGGGATTCGTACATGGTAATGGAATCTCTGCCGCCTGAAATTGCAAGCCAGTTTTTAATGGACAGGGACCCGCACGGAAACGTTCAGGTTTCCAGAATCGAAACAGAAAAACTTTTAACCGGCATGGTCGAAAAAAAATTGCAAGTAATGAAAGAGAACGGCAAATACTGCGGAAAGTTCAGCGCGCTTACGCATTTTTTCGGATACGAAGGAAGATGCGCCTTTCCTTCTAACTTTGACGCGGATTACTGTTACAGCCTTGGCTACAGCGCTTTTGTTCTTGTCGCGGCAGGTCTTACTGGCTATATTTCCAGCATAAAAAATCTTACATTACCCGCGGATCAATGGATTGCAGGCGGCATTCCGCTTACAATGATGATGAATCTTGAACAGCGTCACGGCGCCAAAAAACCTGTTATTAANAAAGCGCTTGTAGACCTGAATGGAATGCCTTTTAAAACATTCGCGGAAAAAAGAGATACATGGGCGGATAAAACATGTTTTCTTGTGCCGGGAGCGATACAGTATTTCGGTCCCGCTGAATTGTGCGACAGTTCGACAGTAACATTAAAGCTTGAATCGACAGCGCTGTAATTCCTGAACCGCAGGTTTAAATCTTTCGGCACAGTCAGGCTGTTGTTAATATAATGAGGTAAAAAATGAAAAAAAAAGCTGTTCTTTTTTTGTTATGCGCCATACCGGCGGTTATCTGGGCTCAGGGAATTATAGATACAGGCGGCAGCCGGCAGACAGGTACGGCTTCGGGCGGTCAGCCGGGCGCTTCCTTACCGCTTAATAGGGTTGTAATCCTGACATCAGGGCTTGCGTATTACGAGCATTCGGGAAGCGTAAACGGGAACATAACCATTGAGCTTCCGTTCAGGCTTGACGCAGTCAATGACGCGCTAAAAACCCTTATAATAAACGATCCGTCTTCGGCTAATCCGTCTGTGACTTATCAGTCGGAAAATACATTGATCCAGACGCTGCGAAGCCTTTCTATCGATCTTTCCGACATGCCGAATATGGCAATGATCCTTACAAGGCTAAGGGGAGTTGAAGTTGTAATAACATCCGCCGCAAGCGTTTATACCGGAAGAATCACAGGAATTGAATACCGGCCTTCCGCGGGACAGATTTTTACAGGATCAAACGACCCCTGGCTTATATTAAACACAAAAGACGGGATGATGTCTTTTAACCTGAACGAAATCGGCAGTATAAGATTTACAGACCCTGTAATTGAACAGGATTTAAACCGCTCCCTTGATTTAATCGCCGCGTCAAGAAATTCTTTCTCCCGCCAGCTTCTGGTTAATCTTCCGGGAACAGCAGGACGAAACGTATCGTTAAGCTATGTAATCCCCTCCCCTGTCTGGAAAGTCTCCTACCGTCTTGATCTTGGCTCGGCAAGACCGCTTTTCCAGGGCTGGGCGATTGTCGATAACGACAGCGATACCGACTGGATCAATGTAGAACTCTCGCTTGTCGCTGGCCGCCCGGTGTCATTTATTCAGCAGCTTTATCCGCCTTATTATGTAAGCCGTCCTGTACTGCCGCTGTCAATCGCGGGAACGGCGGAAGCTTCCGTTTACGACAGAAGTTACGCGGTAACGGAAAAAGCGGAAGCTGAAATGTATATGATGAGCGATTCAAGCGCGGCGCGTACCAGTATGATGCAGGCTGAACCTTTATACCCGTCGATGCAGTCTTCAAATCTTTCAGGCGGCGTTGTAGAAACAGCGTCAGGAAGCGATTCTGGCGGCCAGTTTGAATTTACAATCAGAAATCCTGTAAGTCTTGNAAGNCGCATGAGCGCAATGTTCCCGCTTGTAGAATCAGCTATCGAAGCTAAAGCAACGCTNATTTACAGCGGCGCGGGAAGGTATCCCAAGCTTGGCGCGGANATAACAAATACAACCGGAATGAAGCTGCCCGCAGGTCCTGTCACCGTTTACGACGGCGGAATTTACGCAGGCGACGCTCTTCTTGANTTCTGGAATGAAAATGAAAAAAGGCTTATATCTTTCGGCGAAGATCTTTCCGTTACAGCATCCGTATCTGACGCAAGCCTTCGCGAAGTAAGCGCGGTAGCCGTGTCGGGCGGCGTTATGACGATTACGCGGTACTGGATTTACAATAAAACCTATACTTTTATAAATTCAGGCTCTGTTTCTAAGTCATTGATAATCGAGCATAACCAGACAGCGCAAACAGAGCTTGTAACGCCCGCGGCGTTCGAAAAGACAGCTTCGGCTTACCGTTTTAATTTAACGTTACCTGCAAACCGCGAGACAAGTCTTACAGTAAGCGAAAGAAGACCCGTATCGGAAAGAATTACGCTTTTATCCCTCAGAGCAGACAGTTTTTTAAGTTATGCGACAAATCAGGAAATACCTGCCAATGTAAGAGCCGCGCTGCAAAGGGCTGTTGAATTAAAGCAGGCAGTTGACGCTGCGGACGCTGCGGCAAGAGACATTGAAACTCAGCGCACGCGGCTGATTTCCGATCAGGACAGGATCAGAAGAAACCTGGAAGCCGCGGGCAGCCAGACACCGCAGGGACAGGATTATTTGACGCGCCTTGTTTCACTTGACAGGGAAATTGACGAGCTTGCGGCAAATCTTTCCAGGGCGCAGGCTCAGGTAAGAACAGCGCAGCAGGCATACGAGTCCTATATAAACGGAATTAATTTGCAGTAATAAAGGGGGCGCAAAAATGTTCAGCATAACAGTTTACCCGCGTTTCGGGGATTTGGATGCGCTAAGGCACGTAAACAACGCAGTTCCGTCAATATGGTTTGAATCAGGAAGAACGCCAATCTTAAAAATTTTCGATCCGGAACTGACANTNGACAGAAAAACTTTTCCNTTGATCATTGCGCATATTGATTATGATTATCTAAGTCAGGTTTTTCTTAGATACGAAGTTGAAATAAAAACATGGATTTCAAGAATCGGTACAAAATCGTTTACTGTTTCGCATGAAGCGTGGCAGAACGGACATNTNTGCGTCAAGGGAACCGCCGTTATCGTTCATTATGATTTTAACACGGAAAAGACAACGCCGATTCCAGACGACAAGAAAAAACTTTTATCCGAACATTTTATTAGCGCGGAATGAAACGCGCAGCGTGAAGTTAAGTAAGACTATTCGCTTATAATTTTTATCCGCAGTTCATCAAGCTGTTTCTGATCAACTTCCGAAGGGCAGTCGTCCATCGGGCTTACGGCGAATGAATTCTTCGGGAATGCGATAACGTCTTTTAACGAACTGACGCCTGCCATGAGCATTACAAGACGGTCAAAGCCCGGGGCGATTCCGCCGTGCGGCGGAGCTCCGTATTTAAACGCTTCCGTTAAAAAGCCGAATTTTTTCTGCGCTTCTTCCGGATCAATTCCCACTATGCTGAAAACGCGTTTTTGCATCTGCGGATCATGAATACGAATTGAGCCTGAAGCTAGTTCATAACCGTTTAAAACAAGATCGTATAAATCGCCCTTTACGGAACCAGGATCGCTTTCCATTGTTTTATGATACTGTTCCTGCGGCCATGTAAAAAGATGATGAGCCGCTTCCCATTTTTTTTCATCTTCGTTGTATTCAAACATCGGGAAATCTATTATCCATACAAAAACAAATTTGCAAGGGTCGCAGAGTCCCAAATCGCGGCCCAGTTTTGAACGCACAGCTCCCATCGCTGTGTTTGCAATTCTGCGGTTTGAGTCAGCGGCTATTANAATTAAATCGCCTTTTTGCGCTCCAAGACCTTCAATTATCCCGCTTGCGTTATCTGCAAAAAACTTTGACACGCCGCCTTCAAGAATTAACGGCTCATTGTTCATTGCGTCTTTCGCGCTTGAGGCTACTTTCATCCACGCCATGCCTTTTACTTTGTAGATTTTTGCGTGGGCTTCAAGCTCTTCAATCTGTTTGCGCGAATAATCGGCCCTGCCTTTTACGACAAGCGCTTTTACAGCTCCGCCGGCATTTACCGCGTCTTTAAAAGCCTGAAAACCGCCCGCTTCGACAAAGCCGCCGAAATCAATTAATTTCATGTCAAAGCGAAGGTCCGGCTTGTCGCTGCCGTAAGTCTCCATCGCTTCGTCCCATGAAAGGCGCATGAATTTTTTTGGCAGTTCAACGTTTATTACATTTTTAAACACATGGCGCATCATTCCTTCTGTCATTGCAAGGACATCATCCCTTGATACAAATGACATTTCGATATCAATCTGCGTAAACTCAGGCTGCCTGTCGCCCCTTGAATCTTCGTCGCGGTAGCATCGCGCTATCTGAAAATATTTGTCAAAACCGGAAACCATTAAAATCTGTTTATATAACTGCGGCGACTGCGGCAGCGCGTAAAATTTGCCGGGATACAATCTTGAAGGAACAAGATAATCCCTTGCGCCTTCGGGCGTTGATTTTATAAAAGTCGGCGTTTCTATTTCGTAAAAGCCGTTAGATGTCATCCACTGGCGGACTGCGAACGCCGCTTCGCTGCGAAGTTTTATCCGCTGCTGCATCGCGTTTGAACGAAGGTCAAGGTAGCGGTACTTTAGCCTGAGCTCTTCGTTTGCCTTGCTTTCTTCATCAATCTGGAATGGCAGCACTTCGCTTTTATTTAATACGGCGATATTTGCCGCCAGAACTTCAATCTCGCCTGTCGCCATATTTGCGTTAATCATGTCATGCGGGCGAAGGCTTACTTTGCCTTCCACCGCGATACAGTATTCATTTCTAAGATCGTCGCATATCGAAGCAAGATTTGAATTTGCTTCCGTGTCTACCGTGATCTGCGTTATCCCGTAACGTCGCGCAGGCTGATAAAAAAAATTCCGCCGTGATTGCGTTTGCGGTGCACCCACCCGTTTAAAGTTACATTTTGTCCTGAGTCGTTTTTGGTTAACGATCCGCAGTCTCTTGTTCTTTTCATTGCTTCCATAATGCACAATAATAGCTTTTTTTTGATCAATATGCTATATTCGCGCTATGCGTTTTGAGCTTGATAATTTACTGATTGATGAAATTCTTTTTTATATGGAAAATCAGGACGGCGAATTTGTTCTTGACACGCAGGATGTTTGTATTATTGATATCTGCAATAACGATTATGCGGATGAGACGGATTTCTCCTGCAATGATCGTTTTATATCCCTTCCGCTCTGGAACTCAAACGACGGCTACCGCCTTATGGAAAAATTCGCGTTTGAACTAAAAAANCCCATGGTACGTCAGGAACTGTCAGAAGCCCTGAATAGGAGTAAAGGCGTATTTAAAGCTTACAGAACCATTCTTGAACAATANCCGGAAACTGAAAAATTATGGTTTAGATATAAAGATCAAAAAATGAAAAATGAAGTTGTCATCTGGTATAACGCGCTAAGGGAAGAATGGGGGCTGGAGCCAATCGGAAATGAACCTGAAGACAATTCATCGCTTATTCTGGAAGATTTTATAATAAATAAAGGAAGCGGCAATTTTAATTTTAACGCGGAAACGTCAAGCGGCGAGTTTGCGGGTTCTGTCTGCGCAGAACTCTGCGCGGAAAACGACGGACTGCTTAAAATTAAAACGCTTATGGTTAAACATGAATTCCGCGGAATGGGTTTAGGTAAAATTCTTTTATCCAGACTGCTTGAACAGGCTGATAAAAATCGATATGATGTATCCATTGATCTTCCACTGGAAGCGGAATTTTTTTCAAAGGCGCTTCTTCTTGAAGAATTTAAACCCAGTATGCAGCGTTTTATACGCAAAACCGGAAAAACATGAAACATATAATAATAGTAATATTGGTTTTATTAATCGCGTGCTGTACCGGTTATTCCAGAATCGAAATGACGGACATCGGCCCGGATTTTGAAACTGAAACTGAAATCGAAGACGCGCAGGAAGCTGAAGTTGAAGCCGAAGAACCTGAAGAAGATATATCTATTTTCATCCCAGAGCCTTATAGCGATCTGCCTGCCATAGCGTTTAAGGAAGTATGGGGTTATGTTGTCGCAGGTTATGAATCGGCTCTTATAAGAGGACTCCCCATAACCGATGTCGTTTATTTCAGCGCGGAAGTGAATCAATACGGAACGCTTGTAGGGGTGCCAAACCGCAGAAACCTTTCTTCATTTAACGGAAGAGTGCATCTGGCTGTCACATGCCCGGGCAATACGTTAACATATTTTACGCTAATGCCAGGAAGTCAGCAAAGGGAAACTTTGATAAAAGACCTTTTAAACGCGGCGCAGAATTATGACGGAATAAATATTGATTTTGAAAGCATACCCGCCCGTTCAGGCGACGCGTTTCTTTCATTCTTAAGCGAGCTGCGCGACGGACTTAACGGAAAAATGCTTACAATCGCTTTGTACGCGCGGACAAGCACAATCGCAAATGATGTTTACGATTATCAAAAAATAAAACC
>WQTB01000001.1 GCA_009786495.1 Treponema sp. | reverse complement strand
CGTTCCGCGGAGCAGGGGAAGCAGCTTCTTGCAGAGCTTGAAAGGAAAATTACAGAACGCGCTTTAAGCCGCATTCTTTCCGTTGTAAAATCATTTTCCATACCGCCTTTGCTTCTTATTTATACGCTAAAAAGCTATGAGCTTTCGGCTTTAAAGGAATGTCTTTGCGCAGCATCAGACAGCAAAAAAGAAATTCCTTCTTTCTGCGATACCGGAAGCTTCAGTTCAATCCGTTACAGCGCGTATCCTGACATTGCCGCAATGTTAAAAAACACCGAATACAAGTCTTATATAAATAAAAACGCAGTTGAATCCGGCGCTGACATTGCAGCGCTAGAAGTAAAACTAGATTATTATTTTTATGAACGCCTTTTTAAAAGCCTTTCTGATCTGTCAGGCGATGATTATGAAACAGCGCGGAAATTGTTATGTGACGAAATATCGCTGCGTAACTGCATATGGGCGCTGAGGCTTCGCGGCTATTATGAAAAAAATGAAGCGCAAACATCCGCGTGTTTTATGAACTTTGCGGCAGCGCGCGGCAGCCAAAAAAAAGAAAACCTTGCTTTCGCCGCGAAGGCGTCTTTAAAATTTCATCTTGATGTGCGCCAGCATTGGACCGGCTGGAAGTGGGAGAAATTCCTTAATGCGGATGAGCCGCCTGCGCACTGGAACGCGGACCCGGAATATTTTCAAAACGCGGCATCCCGTTACTTATACCTGCATTCGTTTAAAATTTTTCACAGCTTTCCTGTTTCTGTAAGCTCAATTTACTGTTTTATAAAATTAATTATGTTTGAAGAAGATCTCCTTTTAAGCGCGGCGCAGGGCCTTGCTCTGGGCATGGAAAGCTCAGCCGTTTTGAAAATGCTGGGGGTAGATTGATGTTCGGCCTTCGCAAGATGAAATATATCGAGCTTTCTGTAATGAAAAATGATATTGATACTGTTCTTGAATATATCGGAACAAAGGCCGCGCTTCAGTTTTCCGCATCCGGCGCCGGCAATACAAATTCCGCAGGCGAAGAAATAAAGCTTAAGGAATTATCCTTCATGTTTAATGAGGCGTTTTCTTTTCTGGGGATTGGTTTTAAAAATTCTTCCTGCGCGAACCGCGTGATTACAGATGAAGAAATAAAGGAAGCTGAAAATATTTGTTCTTTGGTTCTGGAATTAAAAGATCGAATAAATAAAAAAGAAAAGGAATTAAACAGGTTAAATGAAACAATCAGCCGGACAAAGATGTTCTGCGGAATGAACATACCGTTATCTGATTTTAAGAGCCTTTCTTTTCTCACCCTGCGGATAGGTCAACT
This sequence comes from Treponema sp., assembly GCA_009786495.1. The sequence goes on along the minus strand of WQTB01000001.1, from coordinate 22,446 downwards.
TGATCCAAAGAACCTGCCGCAGTTACGCGAAAATCTTGGAAACAGGGCAGTGCTTATTCCCCTTGATTACACCGATAATTCAGGCGGCGCATCGGCAGAAAGGATCATCGCCGTATCTTCAAAAAAAGGGCGGTTCTCGCTTGATTCGCAGCTTAAAAAAGCGTCCTTTGAACCTGCCGACGCGCCTGAAGACACACAGGATGCTTCTGCTTTAACAAAACTTCCCGCGCAGCTGCTTGTGGAACTTTATGAAAAACGCGGCGTTTTAAATAAAGAACTTGAAGAATTTTCTGCGGAAAAAAATAAAATAAAAAATAACAGCGAACTTCGATTAAAAGAGCTTTTTTCATCTTTAAACGTAAAACTTACCATAGAAAAAATAAAAACAGGGTTTACTGAAACAGGGAGCTTATATCATTTAACAGGCTGGACGCCCGCCGATACAGCGGTAAAAACTGTAAGCGATCTGGCGGAATTAACCTGCGGAAGGATTGCAGCTAACGCGTATTCCCCGCATGAAGTTCCTTCGGTTAAAAACAGAAAAGAGAAGGTGCCGACTGCGATGAAACACAACGTCTTTGTCAAAGGTTTTGAAAGCGTTGTTTTTTCCTACGGCGCGCCGCTTTACGGCACGATTGACCCAACGCCGCTTGTCGCTTTCTTTTTTACAATCATGTTCGGCATAATGTTCGGCGACGCGGGGCAGGGTCTGGTACTGCTGCTCCTTGGCATACTGGCGGGAAAAAATAAAAAGCTTTCCGCTAAATTTAAAAAATTTTCAATTCCGCTTGTTTCCGCGGGAACCGCGTCAATAGTAATGGGTTTCTTGTCAGGTTCCTTTTTTACAAACGAAATAATATTTATTCCCATAACGCAAAAAATTACAGGTTTGTTTCTGGCTCATCCTGCGGATCGTTTTTTACATATTCTTCCAATGGCTGAATCGGGCGGAAGCATTGAAAAACTGCTTTATTTTTTTGGATTTACAGTGGCGATCGGAATAATTATAAATTCTCTCGGGCTTTTAATAAATATTTATAACCGCTTTGCGCTAAAAAAATACAGGGCTGTCTTTTTTTCCAAAACAGGCATCCCCGGGCTTATTATTTTCTGGTACGCGATATTCTTTGCAGTAAAGCTTGCCCTTGGCGGTGAAATTGTGATAATTGATTTTATCTGTTTTCTTGTTCCGCTCCTTTGCATTGTATTCGGTCATTTAATCCTGCGCATTATAGAAGGAAAAAAACCGCTTTTGGAAAACGGCCTTCTCGCGTTTGTGATAGAAGGTTTTGTTGAAATTATGGAAACTGTCTCGTCATATTTTTCCAGCACTGTAAGTTTCCTGCGCGTCGGCGCGTTCGCTCTTGCTCATGCAGTTTTTTCATTTATTATTTTTTATTTTACTGATCTGCTTTTAGGTATGGGAGCCGCGGGCGCTCTTTCNGCTGCTTTATTATTAATCGCGGGAAATGCTATAATAATTGTGCTTGAAGGATTAATTGTGGCTATTCAGGTGGTGCGCCTGCAGTANTATGAATTTTTTAATAAATTTTTTACTGANACGGGCGCGGAGTTTGCGCCGTTCAGATTTTCAAGACAATAAAAACCGGAAAAGGAGTAAATATGAAAAAATTATTTTTTCTGTTTTGTATTTTATTTTTGGGATGCGCCGCTTTATTCGCGCAGGAAGCGGAAGGGGAATCAGGCGGCGGATCGATGAGATACATCGCGGCGGCCATTGCCGTCGGCATCTCATGTATCGGCGGCGGAGTCGCGGTTGGAAAAATTGGATCGTCTGCTATGGGCGCGATGAGCGAAAACCCTGATCTTTTCGGCAAAGCCCTTCCCTTTGTAGGTCTTGCGGAAGGTATCTGCCTTTGGGGATTCCTTGTAGCGCTTTTAATTTTATTTCTTTAATGGTTTATTTTTTCCTGGGCGATGAAGAACTTGTAACCGCGTTCCGTTTTATCGGCATTGACGGAATTNCCGTAAAAAACAGGCAGGAAGCAACGGATGTTTTCAGGAAAATTACCGAAGGACGCGAAAGTCCTGATCTGCCGGATATACCTGGCGGCGCTGTCANCTGTCAAATTTTAATTCTTACGGAAGAAACAGCNGACTGGCTCGGCGATTTAATGATCAACTGGCAGTTATCCGGCCATTATCCTTTGCTTGTGGAAATTCCGGGAATCTCAGGAAGGCTCCCCGACAGAAAAACCCTTGTAGAATTAATCCGCGAAGCGATTGGAATTCATGTTTGAATCAATCCCAAAAAGCGTTTTTATNATATTANTAAATTCCTGCGGAAGCGGCGCTTCTATTTCGTAATCAAGAAATTCAAGCTTTTGCGCATGAAGAAAAAAAGCAGCTCTTTTTTCATTTGTAATTTTTTTTCCGCCGTACTTTACGTCCCCTGCAAGCGGGTGTCCGTGATGGGCTGCCTGAGCGCGTATCTGATGAGTTCTTCCCGTGACAATTTCCGCTTCTATCAAACTGTATTTGCCGTTTGTTGATTTGCATCTGACTTTTGTCAGCGCGTTTTTGCTGTCCGTTGTGCGCTTTAGATGCGGGTTTTCTTTGGATATAAAAGTTTTTTTTAATTCCCTGTCGCGGACAAGATCATCATGCCAAAGAGTTTCATTTTTTACTTCTCCTTCGACAATCGCAAGATATGTTTTTTTTACTTTATGTTCTTTTATCAATGAACTGAAAAGCCTTGCTCCTTCAAGACTTGCGGAAAATACAATGATTCCGCTTGAAGGTTTATCAAGACGGTGAAGGGGGCCCGGCTTAAATGACAATGACGGCGGCAGCTTATCTTCAAGATAGGAACGCACTTCTTCATTAAGGCTGTCAGGACCATGAACAGAAAGACCCGCAGGTTTGTTAACCGCCAAAAGCCCGTTTTCTTCCATTAGAATTAAACCGGGAGAAATTTGACTGTTTTTACTGCGGCGGTTTTTTTTAAAATTTTCAGGCGCAGTACCGTCCTGTGGAATGTTTTTTAAGGATAAAATTGTGATTTTAGCTCCGCGCTCCGGGCGATCCTGCGCGCTTGCAGGCACTCCGTCGATTAAAACCTTTTTCCGGCGCAAAAGTTTGTAAATCAAGGGCAGGCTTAGAACGGGAAGAGCTTTTCGCAGAATCCTGTCCAGTCTGCGTCCGCTGTCATTCTCCCCCGTAATTAATTCCATATATTTTTATACCATAAAATAATGATAATTCCACGCGCCACATTCCAAACTCCGCATTTCCATGCCTATTGACTTTTTTACCGCTTTAATGGAACATAAAAACATGACAGCGGCAGAAGCCATAAAGTCTTTGCTTTCAAATAGAATTTTTTTATCCACTGTTTTCAGTTTAGTTATTGCTCAGGTTCTGAAATTGTTTTTTTACTTTATCAAGAATAAAAACAAAAGCAGGAAGAAGTGGGACGCGATTGAAACGATGCTGTGGCGGACAGGCGGAATGCCGTCAAGCCATTCGGCGGTGGTTTGCGCGCTTGCGACTTCTATCGGAATTCTGGAAAAAATAACGTCAACATATTTTATTATAAGCCTTGTTTTCGCCATGGTGGTTTTAAGGGATTCTGTCGGGGTAAGAAGGACTGCCGGTTTGCAGGCAAGGGCATTAAACAATCTGGGAAGGCAGTCGGCAAAACTAACAGGTTTGGAATTTCATTCTGTAAAAGAAATCCACGGGCATACTCCGCTTGAAGTCCTTGCAGGATCACTTCTTGGCGTTTTAATCGCGGTCTGCTTTTCGCTGTTATAGGCATCCGGTATGTCTTTCAGCCGCCTTGTTCTGCTTTTTATCCTTGTAATAATGACAATACTGGTTTCTTTGGGGCTTTTTTATTACGGTTCCAGTATGCACAAGGAAGAAGAATTTCTCGGCGGGTATGCGGTGTTAAATATTCCCGGTTCCGCCGACGAGCTTCTGGTTCTTTCGCGCCTTGAATCAGGAAAAGATTACTTCGGCGGAGAGCCTGTCTGCGCGTCTTCGCAGCGGCTGTTTTTGGACGTCTTTGATTCAATAGAGACTGTTCCCCTTGAAAATTATTTTTCAAGAGTTTTTCCGTTTGATCCAAGATACGATTCCTACGCGGAAAAGTTACGCGATTTTTTTATTAAGGACGGAAAAAGATTTATATACATACCGCTAAAAGCGCAGAACTGGAATTCCGTTCTGCTTGACAGGCAGTTTAACGAACTTCTAACCGGTATGGAATTTTCTGTAGATTATTTCGGAGCGGGCAGACCTGAAAAACCTGTGTATTATTTTCTTATAGCTTACGCGGCGGCGTCTTTTTTATTTTTTATTATTTTTTTATTTAACAGAAAAAAACACCGCCTTATGGGGAGCGCGGTTTTTCTTCTGCCGGTTCTTTCCTGTCTTGCGTTCTTCGGCGCAAGCGGTATTGTTCTTGCCGCTTTAATCACGGCGTTTTTCATCACCGTAAAAGATCCCGTAACGGAAATCATCGCGCCGTCTTCAAAAATCCGCGGGCATTTTTACAAAAATATTTTATTTCCGCACAGGTTTAATTTCCTTTTACTGCCGCTGTTTGCAGCCGGTATTTTCGCCGTGTTGTATTTTTCAGGGATAGCGGTTTCTTTTTTTCTTATCGTGTCTGCCGCGGCTTTTATAATTTTTATACCGGCTGTAAAAATTCTTTCATTGCCGCGAATGAAGAAACACAGGCGTTTTACTCCTATCCTGATAATAAAACGCAATGCGCCTGAGTTTGCGTATCCTGTTTATCTTCTTCCTTTCGCGGCAGCCGCCGTTTTCGCAGCGCTTGCTTCGCCTTTTATACCTTTAAATCTAAGATTCGACGCTTCCATTAATACAGTTAATCAGATTGATTTTACTATCAGCGAAGAAGATTATTATGCCCATATAAACAGGCAGGTCTTTTTTTCTGTAAGTAAACTCGGCTCTTCTTCTTCCAATGAAGAAGACGGGGCTTTGTTCCCTTCATATTTTTTTGATACGGACTATCTTCCTTCCATGAGAATAAACGCGGGAGTAAGAAATACGGTTGACGTAAATGATTATCCTGAGTTTCCCCTAAAAAACATTATTGAATATTTTTCAGGTTTAAGTCCGCTTATTAATGAAGAAATAGCGGCGCCGCCTTCCGCAGGTCTTGCAAGTTTTGCGGATTTAATTTCCCTTTTTGTTCTGTTATTATTTATTATGCCGGTTTTATTTACAGGAAGCAGAAAACATGGTACTCCAAAGACAGGGTTTGACCTTGAAAAAAAATCCGCGCTTCGCGGGCGCGCTAAAGGTATTAACTGGAATACAAAGTCGTTATATAATGACAGAAGCCAAAAACGCGACGAGAACCGCGTTCAAAAGGACGCATAATTTATGAAGGTATATTCTTTTCCAAGGGGAGGAATTCCCTATGACGACTCTACAGCGCCTGAAAGATCAGAGGCGGTAAACGCCTTTCTGCCCGCTGTGTCAGTCATTTCGCTTGGATCAAAAATNAACCGNGTTTATCCTGTTGTTTCTGTNGGCGATATGGTCAGGGAAGGAATGCTTATAGGAAGAGCTTCGGATACAAGCTCTGTAAATGTGCACGCTACTGTTCCCGGAAGAGTTATCCGCAAGATTACATGGAAAGATTCTGACGGCGTTGATAACGACGCGCTTGTTATCAGAATGGAAGGCGCCTTTGAAAAACTCGGCAGAAATTATGAGTCATTCATCTGGAACGGAATTAACGGATATGATCTTCAAAAAATTATTTCCGAATGCGGAATCGCGGAAATGGAAAATAACGAAAGGCCGCTTTCGGACATGATTTCTGCAGGCAGAAGNGAGAACGACAAGCTTACCCTTGTTGTGCGCTGCGTTATAGACGACCCCTGGCTTGTCGCCGATTACGCCCTGTGCCGTGACAGGCTTGACGCCGTTATTGAAGGAGCGGCNGTTGTCGCAAAAGCGTGNTTTAAAGTTTCGCATATACTTATCGCGGTGTCCCGCCGCGAAAAAGATATAGGAAACGAACTGCTTTCCAGGGCGAAGAANCTTGATATTCCTTCTTCCCTTGTTGTTACAGGTTCGCGTTATCCGCAGCGGATAAACAGGGAACTTGAANTGACGCTTAGAATNTATGAAAAAAAAGAAGGAATGAATTTAGGNTCCTTTTTAATTCTTGGTCCTTCCGTTCTTGCCGCCGCGTATGACGCGGTTGTGTATAAAAAGCCGATTCTGGATCGTTATGTCGCTGTCGGCGGATCCGCTGTAAAAACGCCGCAGATAATGAAAGTGAGAATCGGAACNNGGATCGGAGAAGTTATTGAACAATGCGGCGGTTTTACAGTTCCGCCTGAACGGATTGTTATGGGTTCGCCGCTTTCNGGAAGGGAAGTTAGATATCTTGACGAACCTGTCGGCAAAAATTGTTATGCGATTGCCGCGATGTCAAGATCGCAGGCTGCGATTCATGATCAGCAGAACTGCATCAACTGCGGCGAGTGCAGGGCNGTCTGCCCCGTCGGCCTTGATCCGCAGAATATTTACAAGCGCATAAGGATATTTAAAGCAGAAAATTTGGAGATAAAAGACTGCCACGGATGCGGATGCTGTAAAATTGTCTGTCCTTCTTCATTACCGCTTCTTGAAACCATTCTGGGAAAAAATAAAGAGGACAGTCTGCGCCCGGGGGAGGAAAGCCGTGGCTGATCGAAGCGTNTTTCTGCAAAAACCGCAGNTAAATATTTCCTATCCAAGCGCAGGNAGAATGTGGATGGTGTGTNTCTGCGCTTTTCTTTGCGTGCTGCAGTCGGCTGTAAACGACAGCGGAAGAACATTGATTGTTGCGTTAACCGCTCTTTTAACTGCGCTTTCAATTGAATTTTTACTGACATGCCGNAAATANGGAATTAATAAAATTAAGGATGGCAGCGCNGCNGCGACCGCGATGATTCTTACTTTGCTTTTACCGAATTATATTCATCCCGTTTATGTATTTTTCGCAGCCGCTTTCGCGATCGTTGTAATTAAATACAGTTTCGGCGGACTTGGAGCGAACTGGTTTAACCCCGCGCTGGGCGGATGGCTTTTTATCCGTTTCTCATGGCCGTCGGTTTTTACCGCGGAAGGCAGCGGGACTTCCGTCTCGGAAATTATATTTGCAGCTAACGTAAGCGCGGCTGATAATTCCGTTACAGATTTTTTTAACAGCACCATTTTTTCCGCCGCCGGAGTTCATCTTCCTTCAGGTTATATCGATCTTCTTTTTTCCGGTAATCCCGGGCTCATCACGGACAGGGGGCTTTTTGCCCTGTTGCTGGGAACAATTATAATTACCGCGATTGGAATTAACCGCGGCTGGATACCTCTTGTTTTTTTAGCCGTTTACGGATTTCTTATAAGACTTGCGGGCGATTCAGGCGGACTGCTCTGGAACGGAGACATGCTGTACGGAATTTTTTCCGGCGGTACGATCGCGGCTGCTTTCATACTCGTTGCAGAACCTGCAAGCGGAGCGAAACTTAAACCCGGCATTTTATTCACTGTTATTTTAAGCGCCGTTCTGTCATGGTTTTTCAGGTATAAATGCATGGAATACACAGGCTGTTTTATCGCGCTGGCTTTGGTTAACTGTATTACGCCGTTTGTGCGCGTTATCGAAGAAAGATACATTATATCCAAAAAGGTGAACGGCAAATTGCAGGAGAACCTGTTATGAGCAACATAAAAAAGAAACTCAGGCGGGAACTTAATAAAAAAACCCCCGATCAGAATATTACAGTTTCGCAGGAATCGAACGCCCTAAAAGACAAAGCGGTTTTTTTGGGATGGATTACAGGGCTTCTTTTGTTTATATCGCTACTTTGGATTCTGACAACTCCGCTTCAGACGCGGTATCTATTGCGCACCGTGAATAATGTGCTTATAAACAATAATGATTCGCGAAGGCTCGTCTCTCACATTAACGCAAAGCCCGCAAAGGCGGACCTTCTTGGATACTGGTTTTTAATGCTTAATTCATCTGACAGAATGTTTGTATTTACCGTTTTTCAGGACGGTATTCTGGTTCCGCTTGGAGCTGTGCTTAATGATGAAGGAAAAGTTTATGATGTAATTCCTTTAAGCGCTCATGCCGTTAGAATTTTCAATAAACTGCCGGAAAGCGTTCTTAGGATTTATATTCAAAGAATAGAAAACTCAAGTAAGGATATTTTCCGCGGAGGCAGACAATGAACCTGAGCCGCCAATATTCGTTCTGGGGCAGTCTTTCTCCGCTTGGAGGCCTTACGGGTGCGGGTCTTTTAATCATGGCTTCCGCAAGGCTTTCGTGGGCGATAATAATCGCGATTGGACTTTTTTGGGTATACGGTCTTACGGCGCTTGTCTATTCGGCTCTGTCATCGGGACTTGGAAGAAAATTTTTTCCCGTTATCGGAAGGGGCACTTTATACACATGTCTTTCGGCGTTCATNGGCAGCATATACCTTTTTCTGTTCTGGCTTATNTGTCCGTTAGCTGCAATAGAATGTTTTTTTCTGGTGATGCTGATTCCCGTATTCTGCGCGGGCTCCGGAATGGCGCAGCAAATCGCTTCGGAAAAGGAAAAAATGGATATTTTTGATCANGTATCAGACGCAATTTCCCGCGCGGCGTCGCTTGCCGTTCTTACCGCCGCGTTTTCAATAATCAGGGAACCGCTTTCCTACTGCTCGCTTTCGTTTCCCGGATCGTACAGGGGACTGGTTACGATCATGTATTTCAGCGAGAACGCGTTCTTTCCAATCAGTATATTTTCTTCATCGGCCGGCGCTTTGCTTTTATTGGGTTATATAATCTGCCTGTATCAGTACGGCAGAAAAAAAATCAATCCCGGAGAACACAAATGAACGTGATGCCGCTGCTTCTATTAATTTATTCATGCTTTGCGATTAATCTTGTTCTGCAGTGCGCTTTAGGCCTGAAGGGAATTACGGAATCGAAGGCGCAGTTTAACAGGTCCGCTTTCGCGAAACTGCTTTTGATTTTTACCGCGGTTATTTTTACATGGTTTTTATTTTCAAGAATTTTATTTTCGCTTGTGCACGGAATTTATATTTATGTGCTTTTATTTCCCGTAAGCATGATTGTTTATGACAGTGCGGAATATTTTGTCTTCCGTTACATAGTAAAAAAAGACGCGGGAAGCGAAAGCATTTTTACGTTTCCCGGGGGAATTACCGCGGCCGCGTCTTTTATCTGTTTAAATGTCGCAAACACATTTTTTGAAGTTTTTATTATGTCGTTTGGTTTTGTCTCGGGTATTTTCCTTGTCAATCTTGTTATAAGGGAAATCCGTTCGCGGGCGGCTCTTGAGTCAGTTCCATTTTTTCTCCGCGGCAAACCGCTTGTTCTTGTATCAATGGGAATTTTGTCTTTGATTTTATTAACGGCATCCGTATTAGTGTTCAGGATGATTGACGCAGGGTGAAAGAAAACAGAATTAAGCTTATTTTAGGTTCTCATGCTCATGTTCCCGCGGGCGCGGGTGAAAGCGCGTTTGAAAATGTTTATGAAAACAGAATGCGGCCGTTTGTGACAAATCTCTACCGATGTTCAAAGATTCAGGCTGTGCTGCATTATTCGGGCGTTCTTTTAAACTGGGTGGAAAGAAATCATCCTGAATTTATCATGCTTATAGAAGATATGGTTTCGCGCAGGCAGGCTGAAATTCTCGGCGGCGGTTTTTATGAGCCGAGCTTTCCGCTGATTTCGCTTCAGGACAGAATCAGTCAGATTGAATTTATGACAACCTACCTGAGAAAGCATTTCGGCAAAAGGCCTCAGGGCTGCTGGATTTCAGGAATGGTATGGGAACAGAATCTTGTGTCATCGTTATGCGCAAGCGACATGAATTATACATTTCTTTCGCAGGATCAGTTTTTAAAAGCCGGAATGAAAGGTTCGCAGGTTTTTTCTCCGTGTATCGCAGAAGATCAGGGAAAGCTGATACTGGTATTTCCTGTATTAATGTCAATTGAAAAAGAACTTGAAGAAAAAAGTTTTTCGCAGGTTTTTATCNGATTAAAGAAAAAATTTGACGATGAAATTTCTGTGTCCAGGCAGGCTGTAAANGNGTCCGCTGATACGGGCGAAAATCATGCGGACAACAGGATTGTATGCGTATTTCCGCANAAAATTTCCGCGTCAGCGAATGAAGCCGCNGATTCCGCGTGGAACCGTTTCTTTGAAGAAATAANGCTGCTNGAAAACATTGTAGAAACAGTGCTGCCCGCAAAAATTTTAAAGAGCCGAAAAATTTTCGCAAAGGGAAGCTTNCCTGATTCATCCGCGCATTCCGATGACGTTTCGCCAAGGCGTTTNCTTGTCGATAACGCCGCGGCTAACTGTATATATTCAAGAATGATTTTTACAAACATGCTTATAAGCCAGCTTAAAGGAGATAAAATCAGGAANTTAAACGCAAAGGAAGAACTNTTTAAAGCGCAGGATTCCTGTTTNTTTAATCCCGGCAGCGCGCGTCTTCGCGGAGAACTGCGCAAGGCGGCATACGGTTCCCTTCTGCGCGCGGAAAAACTTACAAGAGACAAGGGAAAATTTATNCCGTCTCATGTTCAATACGATTTTGATTTTGACGGATTAAAGGAATATCTTTTTCATGACGCTGTNATAAATTATTATATNCAGCTTAAAGGCGCGGGCNTTTTTGAACTTGATTATCTTCCAAAAGACTGGAACTACCTTGACTGCGATTTATCCTGCGCAGTCCGCCGCGCGTCATTCGCCGACGTTATTTTGTCGGCTGACGCTGATATTGATTCTGATATCGGCAAAACTTTTGATTTTAACGCGGAAAAATCACGGCTGTGTTTCAATGAACTTTACGAAGCCGTAACCCAGGACAAAAAGGGAAAATCCTGTTTCAGGCTTCCTGCGGCGGGAACCGGCGTTCCGTTCGGCATTATTGAAATTAATAAATGTTATTCGCTAAAAAAAGACGTTCTTTCAGTATCATACACGCTGAAAAACTTAGGCAGCGCCGCGCATGATTTTATTTTTATACCGGAAATTTATTTTTCGTTTGCAGGCGGCGGTGAATGTTCGCGTTTCAGTCTGCCGGATGAGCAGGGCAAAGAATTTAATTTTAATACGCCTGAAAAAACAAACTCGCTTAAAATTCTTGATGTAAAAAATGAAGTGCAGATAACTATTGCAAGCTCAGAAATTTTTTCATGCCGCGCCGCCCATGTTTATGAAAAAAGTTTTTATCAGACAACGCGGATTCTGCCCGCGTTTAATTTATCGCTTAAAAACGGCGGAACATGGTCAAATGATTTTACGCTGAAGTTTTCGCATTAAAGNGCGCTCTTGATAANCATTTTATTTTAAGTTACCATGACACATCATGAAAAGAAGATTAATCACTTCNGCATTGCCTTATGTTAACAATGAGCCTCACCTTGGAAACTGCATACAGGTGCTTTCCGCCGACGCGTTCGCGCGTTTTTGCAGGCTGTCAGGGCGGGAAACCCTTTATATCTGCGGCACCGACGAATACGGAACCGCAACAGAAAACAAGGCAGCCGCCGAAGGAATAAGCCCAAAGGAACTCTGCGACCGCTATCACGCTGTGCATGCGGGCATTTATAAATGGTTCAATATAAATTTTGACAAGTTTGGGCGCACTTCAACCAAATACCAGACAGAAGTAACCCAGGACATTTTTTTAAAACTTGACAAGGCAGGTTATATCTGCGAAAGAACGATCGAACAGTTTTACTGCGATAAATGCGAAAGATTTCTCGCGGACAGGTACATACTCGGCGTCTGCCCGAAATGCGGCAGCGCGGAAGCAAAGGGCGATCAGTGCGAAGCCTGCCAGAAACTTCTTGATCCGACAGATTTAAAAGAGCCGAAATGTTCAGCCTGCGGCAGCACCCCTGTTTTGAAAAATACAAATCATCTTTATATCGATCTTCCCGCAATTAAGGACAAGCTTGAAGCGTGGATAAAAAAAGCGTCAGTTGAAGGCTTCTGGGCGCATAACGCGGTTCAGATGACGCAGGCGTGGATACGCGATGGTTTAAAGGAAAGGGCGATAACNCGCGATTTAAAATGGGGAATCCCGGTGCCAAAGCCCGGATATGAAANCAAGGTTTTTTACGTTTGGTTTGACGCGCCCATCGGNTATATTTCAATCACAGGCGAGTTAGGTGATGAAATTGCAGATAACAAAAAAACTGTAAACGGAAAAACATTCAATAACTGGAAAGAATATTTAAATTACTGGTGGAAAAACCCCGGTGATGTCGAGCTTTATCAGTTTATCGGAAAAGACAACATTCCCTTTCACACTGTAATATTTCCTTCCAGCCTTCTTGGAAGCGGCGACAACTGGACATTGCTGCACCATATGTCAAGTTCTGAATATTTAAATTACGAGAACAGCAAATTTTCAAAATCCAGGGGAGTGGGCGTTTTCGGCACTGACGTAATGGAAACGGGAATCCCTTCCGATGTCTGGCGTTTTTATGTTTTTTATAACCGGCCTGAAACATCCGACGCGATGTTTATGTGGAAGGATTTTCAAGAGAAAGTAAACGGCGAGCTAATAGGCAATCTCGGAAACCTTGTAAACAGGACGCTCTCCTTTGTTACGCGCTATTATGACGGCAAAATCCCGGAAGGNGAAAGCGATAAAANNTTATGGGAAGAAATTGTAAAAAGGGAAAAATCAATTTTTAAAAGGCTTGACAGAGCGGAATTAAGGGACGCTTTCAGGGAAATATTCGAGCTTTCTTCATACGCTAATAAATATTTTCAGGACAACGAACCGTGGAAACTGCGAAATGAAAACCCGCAGAAAGCGAAATCCGTTATCCGAGATCTGACGTACATGGTGCGCGACCTAGCCGTTTTGATAGAACCGTATCTTCCCGAAGCGGCGCAAAAAATCGCGTCATTCCTTGGATTGAAACACATGGAAAATCTTGACTGGAAGAGCACCGGCAAACCTGAAGGAATTGGCGATACGCTGATAAAGAGTGAAGTGCTTTTTTCCAAACTTGAAGATGACAAGGTTGAGCAGTTAAAGGAAAAATATTCAGGGACGCAGACAGCAAGGCAGGACACAGCGGCTAATAATGAAGACAAAAACATCCAAACGAAAAAGACGTTTTCTTCTGTTATGGATTTGCGCGCAGCGAAGATCGAAAAGATTGAACGCCACCCGAAGGCCGATAAACTTTATGTTATCAATCTAGAAATAGGGGAGGGCGTTACAGGCGTGCGCGAAGAAAGGCAGATTGTTTCAGGTCTTGTTCAGTTTTATACAGAAGATGAACTGCTTGGAAAAAAAATAATTGTCGCGTATAACCTGAAGCCCGCAAAGCTGAGAGGAATTGAATCCAGGGGAATGCTTCTTGCCGCAGGCGATGAAAACGGCGTTGATTCACAAGGGAATAAAATTGAACGCTGCGAAGTGCTTGACGCAGGAGACTGTCCCACAGGAACGCGGTTCCTGCCTGAAGGCGAAGAAGCGGACGCTGCGCCGGGCGAGATCGATATTGATACATTTTTTACGCAGCCGATTATGGTAAAAGATTATGCTGTAATGACAGGCGAAAGGAAATTATGCCTTGCGGGCAGCCATGTCAGGACAAAAATTATACCGGACGGCGAAGTGCATTAATTTGTAATATTATTTTTATGCAAGATATTTATTATATACGTGAGATAACCGAAACCGGCCTTTCTGCCTGCGAGAACGCGGATTCATTCCTTCAATCTTCAATGTGGGGAGAATTTAAATCGCGTTTCGGGTGGAAAGCCAGGGCTTTCTTTGTCAGTCTGGTTTTTAATAACGAAGAAATAAAAATCCCGTTGCTTGTTCTTACGCGCCGTCTTTTGCGCGTTTTTTCTTTCGCGTATGTTCCCTGGGGGCCAGAGCTGCCAAAGGTTTTTCCGGAAGAAAAAAGACCTGAAGCGGCGGCGCAGTTATCCGCAATGCTGAAGCCGTTAATTGCGCGTAACGCTATATTTATCCGTTTTGATTTTCCGTGGTTTAATGTTGAGAATCAGGAAGAATGTTCCGGCATAAAGGAACAAAAGCGGCGGAAAAAAGAATTTCAATCTGTGCCGGGGTTTAAAAAGGCCGCGGCGGAAGTGCAGCCGCCTGATACTGTTATCATAAATCTTGATGCTGCCTGCGAAGAAATACTTGCCCAAATGAAGCCGAAATGGCGGTATAACATATCGCTTGCCGCTAAAAAGGGAGTAAATACAGAAGTTTGCGGCGCGGAAAAAATTGAAATCTTTTACAGTCTTTTAAAGGAAACGGCCGCAAGGGATGGCCTTGCTATACATAAAATTGATTATTACAAAACGCTTTTTGATGTCTGCGCCGGAAAACAAAACGTGAAAATCTATCTTTATCTTGCAAGTCATGATTCCGATGTATTGGGTGCGATCGCGGTTTTATTCAGGGGAAGTTACGCGACATATCTTTACGGCGCGTCATCAAATAAAAAAAGAAATTTAATGGCGTCCTACGCGCTTCAGTGGAAGGCGATGCGTGACGCAAAAGACTCAGGATGCGTTTATTACGACCTGTTCGGAATTCCCCCGTACGACGATCCGAATCATCCGATGGAAGGGCTTTACCGTTTTAAAACAGGTTTCGGCGGCAGCATTATTCACCGTCCCGGAAGCTGGGATTATCCGTATAAAAAGCCGGTTTATGGTTTATTTAATATAGCGGAAAGATTCCGCAAAAAAATATTTAATCTAAAAAAAACATCACGCAAAGACAAAAAAAGATGAAAAGCTAATTTTTGCTTCCCTGAATAATTATTTTTTTCTCTTGTATCATATTTTTACATATTGTATAGTAAATCAAGGAGTAGTTATGGCCTTTGCGTTAAACACATACCCGGTCACTTACCGCGGCAAATTCTCTGCCGGAAAGTGGAGCTTCGAATATATCGAAAAACCCCATAAAACCCCCGCGGAAGAAAATGCAATGAATAACGAAGATCGCGGAAAACTTGAAAATTCTCGTAATTTTTATGATGATATGCCGCTTGTAAATTATACAACCCAGTACGGCCTTGCGTGCTTTGAAGGACTTAAAGCGCTTCCGCAAAAAAACGGCGGGCTTGCGATTTTCAGGGTTGACAGAAACGCTTCCCGTTTTGCGCGTTCAATGGAAGGGCTTAAAATGCCAAAATTCCCCGAAGACAAATTTATCGAAGCCTGTATCCAGACCGTTAAACGAAACGCTTCGCTGGGATTTTTTCCGCAGTATAAAAGCGAATGGGAAAAAGATTCGTATATAAGCGCGGATTCCGTTTATATAAGGCCATTTACGATTGCGGAAGGCGGCATCGGCGTTAATCTTTCCAGGGAGCCGTATGTCATGGTGATAAATACCCCCGTGAGCGCTTATTTTTCATCGGGAAGCTCCGATGCCGTTGTGTCGGATAAAGTCCGCGCGATGCCTAACGGCACAGGCTGGATAAAAGCATGTTCAAATTACGTGATATCCGCGCTTGCGAAATCCGAAGCGCTGGAAAAAGGCTACATGGAATGCGTCTTCCTTGACGGAACCTGCAAAAAGTACATCGAAGAAGGATCGTCGTGTAACATTTTCTTTTATTTAAAAAACGGCGAGCTTGTAACCCCGGAATTGGGCGACACAATTCTTCCGGGCATCACAAGGGAGAGCATAATAGAACTGGCGCGGGATCGCGGCGTAAAAGTAACGGAACGCAAAATATCGATAGATGAAGCTCTTGATGAAACAAAAGAATGTTTTGTCAGCGGAACAGCCGCGGGAGCCACGCCGATTTCTTCACTTACGTATAACGGAAAAAAAGCCGTCTTTAACGGCGGCAAAACAGGCGGTTTCACAGCCGATATCCGCGATACAATAAAGGGCATACAGTACGGAAAGCTCCCTGACACAAAAAAATGGCTTACGCATGTTATCTGAAACCGGATGCTTTAATTTGTTATTACTTTATTTTTCCATGTTGTTTTAATATGCGCGTAACTCATTATGCTCATAAGCGTAAAATAAACCGGCATAAAAAAAAGGCAAAGAATATAGCCGGCTTTTTTTANNAATCCCCTGTGCGGAAGTTTTTCTCTGTAGAGCGCGAAAGCCGCAATCGTATTTATNATCATATTGATTANAACGCCNGCGCTTAAAGGCCATAGGCAGGGAAAGAAAGGCAGCGCCGGAATAACAAGAATTCCTGTTCCGATAATCAGCGCAAGCAAATTATAATTTAAACGCGAAAGCCATTCGCGGCTGAAAAGGCCGCCGTTGGTCCATCGTAACGACTGATTAATAAAAGCTTTCCATGTTTTTTCAGGTTCGGTAATTACGGCGGCTTCGCATGATGTAATTGCGCGCACATTGAATTTGCTGCGTATCTGCGTAATTAGGGCCGCGTCTTCTGTGGGTGAAGGAGGAATCGCGTCATATCCGCCAGTCGCCTCAAGGGCTTTCCTGCTGATGATCAAATTATTGCCGAAACCGCCCCCTGCGGCTCCAAGGCCTGCCGCGCCTGCAAGGTAATTGTACCGCAGCGCATGATCGTAACCTTGAAACAGATTTAAAAACCCGTTCCCTTCAATTTTTTTAAACACAGGGCCAAGAACNGCGCCGGTTTTTTCTTCATTATTAATCCGGTTTGCCATAACTTTAATCCAGTCAGGCGGAACTTCACAGTCACCGTCAGTAAAAAGAATATAACCGCCGTCCGCTTCCTGTATNCCCTTTGATACTGCGTATTGCTTGCAATTAAGCCCGGTGTTTTCTTTTAATGTAATGACTTTNCATTCAAATCCGCGCGCGGACGCGTCCTTCGCAAACTGCGCGAGAATTTCAGGGCTTTCGTCGCTTGAACGGTCATCGACAAAAATTATCTGCGCCTTGTACGATTGATTTATAAGCGTTTTGATAAGGCCCTTAATACGCGCGCTTTCGTTATGAACAGGAATTATAACGGATATTTTTAACTCAGGCTCTTCGCCTGGATCAGAATTTTTTTTCGATTCCGCTTTTTTACCGCGGACGAATTCAAGATAAACGCCAGTGACTACCGCTACATGTATAATTATCAGCAAAACGGCATGACCATACCGCATAATATCGAAGAGGCTCAAATGAACATCCATCATGGAGATATGGGGATTCGAACCCCAGGCCTATTGATTGCGAACCAATCGCTCTACCAACTGAGCTATATCCCCAATGCAAACCGCGCTAATTCCTTGCTGCATAAAGACTTAGCGGCAAAAACGCCGCCCTGCCGTCCGGTATAGCAGCATAGCGTCTTATTTGTATCACAGAAAAAAAAATATTGCAATAGCGCTACATTCCTTTTAAATGAGTCCCCGTTAAATAACCGCTAAAAATTCATCTAAATGGCAGGATATAAACTTGGGCGTATTTTGCGAAATATTATTATATATTCTGGGTACTATTTGCGAAAAAACATCGATTAGTGTATTATATTCATATCAAATGAAAAATATTAACTTTCAATATGAATGATAACCGGCGAGGTTTGTAATGAAGTTTATATCCAGCTTAAAAATCAACAGGACGCTGTTACCGCAATTATTAATTGTAATTGCCGCTTTTTTGATTATGGTGTTTTTAGGCAGTTATTTCGGCTCCCTTATTGTTAATAAATATATCAGCCGTTATGGCGATGAAATCATATCGGTATCGGCCGAAACCATAAAAACATACCTGCAGGGNTATGAAATTACAATNAGCGACGCCGCGTTTTTTCTGGAAAGGCAATGGGTTAAAAGCACCGGTTCTGAGGAAGCCGCTTCCNTGATACAGGAAGAGCTGATTTTATGGCACAAGTGGCTGCATGGGCATGATGAAAGATTTACAGAAATTATTTCCATTTACGGCGTTATAGACGGTAATTATATAACCACTTCCGGCTGGACGTCTCCTGACGGTTACAGGCCGGAATCAAGGATTTGGTATATCGGCGCCTACAGCGCCGGCGGGAAAGTGTTCTGCAGCGACCCGTACATAGACATACGTACCGGCGAATATGTCGTTTCATTTTCCAAATTATTATTCGACGAAAACAATCGTCCTTTGGGCGTAATTGCCCTGGATGTTTTTATTTCCATTATATCGGATTATGTCGCCTGCATAAAATTGATGGACTCAGGTTACGGAATGCTGCTTGATTCAGACCGGCGTATCATTGTTCATCCAAATATCGATTTTTTCGGCATGTCTCTTGAAGGCATTACCGGCGCGACCGATAACACAGCATGGCAGATGGAAGGCGTATCAGGCGCGAGCGGGCAGCCGGGACAAAGAAACGAAACGCGCCGCAGCTCTGAGGCGAATGTAATTTCCGGTTACGCGCAAATGGTGGAGCTTCTAAAAACCGCGCAAGGCGTGTCCGGGTTTGATTACATCACAGCTTCCGGCGAAAAAATTGTAATATTCATGAGAGAGCTGTTCAACGGATGGTATTTGGGATTCGCGCTGCCAAGCGATATTTATTATCAGGATGTAAAAGTTATGCGCGCGATATTGGCGGTAACAGGCATTATTCTGGCGCTTCTGCTTTGCGGCGTGCTTACTTTTATGCACATCGCGAAAAGCCGTTCGGATTCGGCGAGCCGGGTTAAGTCCGATTTTTTGGCGAACATGAGCCACGAAATCCGCACTCCCATGAACGCGATCATCGGAATGACCGAGCTTCTGGAACANGAAGAGCTTACAGCGCGTCAGAGAGATTATGTCAAGGATATCGATTCTTCGGCTAATTCACTATTATCGATCATTAACGATATTCTTGATCTTTCAAAAATCGAGTCCGGAAAATTAATGCTTTCTCCCGTCAATTACGATTTCCCCGCAATGCTTGATAATATCAGTTCCATGTTCAGATATGTTTCGCAAAAAAAAGGGCTTGAGTTCAGATACAAAACAGTTGGTGAAATACCNAAAATTTTNTACGGCGATGACATACGTTTAAGACAGGTGCTGACAAATCTCTGCGGAAACGCCGTTAAATACACCGAGAAAGGATACATAAGGCTTAAGTTAAGCGCTCTGGAAGACAAGCTNGTGTTTGAAGTAAAAGATACCGGCATGGGCATAAAAAAAGAATCGCTGCCGGGAATATTCAACGCTTTTGAACAGGACAAGACAGCAAAAAACCGGCATATCGCGGGTACAGGACTTGGTCTTCCAATCAGCAGGGCGTTTGTCGAAATGATGGGCGGCAGCATCATGCTTGACAGCGAATATGAACAGGGAACGGTTATAACAGTTATTATACCGCTTGTTTTAGGCAGCGAGGCCGAAGTAAATTATGAAAGCAAGACAGAATCGAAACTTAAAATATACGCTCCCGAAGCGAATGTTCTTATAGTTGACGATAACGAATTTAATCTGAAGGTAGCGCACGGGCTTTTAAAGCTGCACAGTATTGACGCGAAAAAAGCGTCGTCGGGAAAAGAAGCTATCGATATGGTAAAACAGAGCGATTATGACATTGTGTTTATGGATCACATGATGCCTGAAATGGACGGCATAGAAGCGGTCGCGGAAATAAGAAAACTCGGAGAAAAATTCAAGGCGCTTCCGATTATCGCGTTGACAGCTAACGCAGTGCAGGGCGCAAAGGAAATGTTCCTTCTAAACGATTTTAATGATTTTCTTTCAAAACCGATTAATTTGCATAAATTGACAGAAATCCTGATAGAATGGCTGCCCAATGAAAAAATAGACCAGATAAAAAAATTTGATGAAACAACCAACACCATGCAAAGTAAAATTTTATATGCCGTTAATTCCGCCGCGGGCAAAAAAAACCGGCATCATCGCCTGAAGCGGAGCTAATCGGCAAGTTATCGCAGATAGATGGTCTTGATGTTAAAGCGGGGCTTGCGTATATAGGACAGGATCGGGACGGNTATATAAATATTCTGCNNTATTTTTCGGATAATTGTAAATCATATATCGGCGAACTAAATAACGCGTTAAGGGGAGAAGATTGGGATTTTTATGCTGTTAAATCACACGCTTTAAAAGGCGTACTTGCAAACATAGGAGCGGAAAATCTGTCAAAATGGGCAGCCAAACTTGAAACAGCGTCGAAAAACAGGATAGAAAAATCAAAGACAGGCGATGTAAATATGTACGCGGCGGAAGCTTTGTGCCGGAATGAAACGGGCGCATTCAGCGAAGAACTTAATAGTTTTCAGGAAAAACTCTATAAAGTTTTAACCGAAGATACAGGTTCCCAGGCGGAAGGAAAAATGAAACCGGGAAATGATAAGCTTCTTTATGAACAGATCGGGCTTTTAAATAAAGCGTGTGAGAATTATTCCTTTGGAGATACAAAAAAAATAATATCTTTGCTTGATGAATACGAGTGGGATAACGATAAAAATAAAATTAGGCAGCATTAAAAATTATATAGCTTCATTGGATTATGAAAAAGCGCAGGAGCTTATGAACAGTGTTTTAACGCAGGAATCAAAAGGAGATTAATATGGCTGATAAAAAAATCATTCTCGCAGTAGATGATATGCCCGAGAATTTAATGCAGTTAGGCACGCTCTTGGAAAGTTATTTCGACGTGCGGCTTGCNAAATCNGCGGATATGGCGTTTAACGTGCTGAATAAAACAAAGGTTGACCTTATCCTTCTTGATATTGTAATGCCNGAAATGCTCGGGTTTGATTTCATGAATCTTCTGCGAAGCGGCAATTCCATCAATAAAAAANCCCCTGTCATTTTTGTTACATCGCACGCTGACATAGAAATTATCGGCCGCGCCATTAANGCGGGCGCGAAAGACTATATCGTTAAACCGATAGTGGCGGAAACGCTTTATNAAAAGATCAACTCTGTNATAGGAATACCNGAGCATATTCCCGGTATTATTGAAGGAAGANTGCAAAAGCTTATGGCAGCGGCATACTCAGCGAATAAAATGCAGGCAGACACTCTAATTAACGAGCTTAATGCCCTAACAAAGGAAATTCCNCATATTAACAAACCGCTTCAGGAAATCGAAAAACTGATAGGCGGTTTTGATTATAAGGAAGTTATAAATAAAATTAATGTGATAATTCAATTTCTGGATTTGGATAAGGTGCAGTAGGTAATATAAGTATCTAATTGTTAAATTTTGCTATTTTGTGTGTAATTATAAGGTGTAAAGGTAAATAAGTATAGTTTCTTCCTCTCAACCTGACTGCCGTACCCCCAATTTAACAAACAATTCGGGCCTGCTCTCTATTTCCAGCTTCCGGTACATATTTTTTATGTGGTAATCAACCCCTGAATAGGTAATGCCNAGTTTATAGGCGATTTGCTTTATCGAGAGTTCTGTCAAAAGCAGTTTGCATATTTCATCCTCCCGGGGGGATAGTTTGTAATCTGACAGATCAATTTCCGGAACCGGGTTTTTGGCGAGCGATTTTTCTATACGTTTTTTTAGTGTGATTCTAAAGACAACAATAAAAACCAAAGCCAGAAAAGCAAGCGAGGAAACAATAACAATAACCAGAGCCCTGCGGAAAGCGTCTGTCGAGGTACTCCATTTATCGCCTTCTCCGAAGAAAACCGGTTCCGTTGTTGAAAAGGCTCCTGTNAAACTGAGGTTGTCGTTTTCACCTACTGTGTCGTTTCTGAAATAAAACGCGTCGGGAGTGGCTATGCATATGGAATGTCCTAAAGTATCCGGCCATGTTTTAGGTGTCATTACACCGGTGACAGCGGTATTTCGCAGTCCTNCAGGCGCGTCTTTGCCGTAGATGATTCCGCCTGTTTTATAGAAGGAACCTCTTGAGCCTGTATGAAAACCGCCGCCTGAAATATTAGCGGTATTATTCATAATGACACCGCCTTCCATTGTAAACATTGCCGCGCCCGCAATAAAAACGCCTGCGCCGCAGGCAATGGGTGTCTGCACAAAATTTGAGTTACCCTGAATAACTCCGCCTCTCATTATAAATTCCGCCGGATACTCGGCAGGTGTATCGCCCAATGTCCGCATAAANACGCCTGCCCCGTTTTGATGGAAACTGGCTCCCGGCGCGTTCGCGTTGTTGTAATTATTCTGAATTGAGACATTNTCGTACATTATCATTTNGGAATCCTGTCCGTTTAAAACAACCAGAGGAGAAAGTGCGATTATCGGAGTTTCATTCCTGTGTCCTCCGTCAATTATAAGTTTATTCGCCATATCCGGTTTGCCCAGAGTCAAGCTTGCCTTGATTCCTTTCACCCATAAAATCGGATACTCAAGAAGATTCGGGCTTCTGTGTATTGTTATGTCCGAGTTACCGGAAACAAGTCTGATATGAACATTATCGGGAATCTCCAGAGGTTCGCTCAAAATGATATCTTTTAAGAGAGTGATTTCAAAAGGCCTTTCAATT